>NZ_CABDWS010000003.1 GCF_901447495.1 Haloimpatiens lingqiaonensis | reverse complement strand
AAGATTTCGTGGGGTAGGGGTAAGTGTATCTATTTTTGCGACCTATCGGTCTGCGGGCTTACCAGCCCTTTAAGTAAATGTAAAAAGATACAATTCCAGTAAAAATAAAATTTTTACTGGAATTTAGATGCTAAATCTCTGATGGGATAAAACGAAAATTTGGGATTAATAAATTTTGTAGTATAATAGAAGTGTATATATAGAAAGTGAAAGGAAAGAAAAGTATGAGGCGTGAATATGTAAGTTATATGACAGATCTGCCAATTGCAATCTCTATGATAAATATAATACAGTATCCTATACATTGGCACGACAGTATAGAGATATTGTTTGTACTTAAGGGCAGCATAAGTGTAACAATTGAAACTGAGAAATATGAAGTTGAAGAAGGAGAAATAGAGATAATAAACTGTGATGAAGCTCATAGCATAAAGGCTATACAAGAGGAAAATAGAGTGCTTTTATTTCATATAGATCCTAATTTTTTTGAGAAGTATTTTAACGATATAAGAAATATATTTTTCTATACAAATTCATCAGAAGAAGGGGCTCAAGAAGAAGAAAAATACTACGTACTTAGAAGATATTTATCCATATTAGTTTGTGAAGCTATTCAGAAGGCAGACAAATATGAAGATAATATAGAAGAAAATTTATTGGAACTACTATATCATCTTATAAATAATTTTCATCAACTCATGTATGAAAGAGAAACCTTAAAAGATAATGATGAACAGTTTAAAAGGTATGATAGAATAGTTAGATATATATATAGTAATTATAAAGACAAAATAAGTCTTCAAGAAATAGCAAAAAAAGAGTTTTTAAGTTCAGACTATTTATCTCATGAAATAAAAAATACTGTAGGATATAGTTTTAAGGATTTTTTAAATTTAACGAGAGTAGAAGAATCTATAAAGCTACTATTAGATACGGATATGACAGTGTCAGAGATTTCTGAGGAATTAGGCTTTTCTCATATTAGATATTTTAATAAGCATTTTAAAAAGCATTATAACTGTACTCCGCTTCAATATAGGAAAAAATATAAAGTAGATGATGAGAAACTTGAAGCTTTAAAAATAACTAAGGTGTTAGATATAAAAGAAAGCCTGGAATATGTTTCTATTTATTTAGAAGATTATGATAGATACAATTATGAAAATAAAATAGTAAAAATAGGTATAAATCCTTTAGCTGAAAAGGAAGAATTTCAACATAATTTTAGGGACACTATTAGTATAGGGGAAGCCAATGAATTGCTAAAGGAGTCAGGGAGAAATTTTGTAGCTGAACTGCAAAAGGATATAGAATTTAGCTATGCTATAATATATGATGTTTTTTCAGATCATATGGGTATTGGAATATGCAATGAAAACTTTTTTAACTGGAATGCAGTAAAAGAGGTCATGGACTTTCTGCTATCTATAAAATTAAGACCCTTTATAGTTATAGATGATAAGATAGGAATAGATAAGTTAAAATGTATATTGGAGAGTTTTGTAGGGTATTTTAGAGAAGAATATGGAGATTATGAACTAGCTAAATGGAAGGTTAAAATTTCTCAGAAATTATCCAAAGCAAACAGTAAAGTGGTAGAAGAAGCTCTTGATGGATACCTAGATATTGAAGAATATTATGTTCCTAAACTTAATAGAGATTTAATATATGATACCTGCTACATGATACCATACATAATAGAAAACTCTATAGAGGGTAACAATCTAAACTTTAAGGCTTTTGATTGTATGGTTTCGGGCGCACATATTACTAATGAATTATTTCTTGGAGATTATGGTTTAGTAAATCAACAGGGAATGAAAAAGCCATCTTATTATGCCTATTATTTCTTATCTAAATTAGGAGATACGTTAATAGATAAGGGAGATGGGTATATAGTTACTAAACAAGGGGATGATATTCAAATATTGTTATGCAGTTATGGAGATGAAATAACCAAATTGATAATGTTTGAAAATATGTTAAAAAAGAGAGGAATAAAGAACACCGCGGAAAGAAAGTTTTCTTTGAATATAGTTAATTTATCCTATGATTATAATATAATTAAGTATGAAATAAATGAAAGACAAGGATCTACGTATAATTATTGGATTAACATGGGTAAGCCTAAAAGATTAAAAGAGGAGGAAGTAGAACTTTTAAAAAATGCTTCATTTCCTAAAATTTCTTTTGGATTTGCTAAAAGGAGTACGGTTTATAATATTGTATCTAGAATACATGGATATGGAGCTACTCTTATAATTTTAAAAAAAGTACAAAAGCACCTTTATTAAGGTGCTTTTTTGTTTATTTCCGCAAAACAATATTTTCAGAAGTAAGCAAGTTTATACCTAATTATGAGCATATAAGTGAATGTAATAGTTATTATTTTAAATTATAATGTTAATATAGGAGTTAAAAAAACAGTAATGACAAAAAAAGTACTTAAATTTTAAAATTACAGGGACATTTCCCAAATAATTATAGAAAGGTCGTGAGACTGTAAAGCTTCAGAGAAAAATTAAATACGAAAACAGGAAAGAAAGGTGAAAAATATGGCAGTAAACACTCAGAAGGCTACTCATGGCAACATGGATTTTGCCACGGGAAAAGTGAGTAGAGTACTAATCAAATTTGCCATTCCAGCCATAATATCCTTGTTCGTTGCAGAGCTTTATAATATGGTAGACACCATATTTGTAGGTAGAGCCATAGGAGCTACGGCCATAGGTGCATTAACTATAGCCTTCCCTATACAAAGATTAATGTCATCTTTGGGACTTTTGATAGCGGTAGGTGCTTCAACCATAGTAGCTAGAAGTTTAGGAGAAGGTAACTATAAGAAAATTTCAAAAGTAATAATAAATTCTTTAAGCATTATGGTTTTAATTATGTCTACACTTATAATAGGTATATATGTTTTTAAGAATCCTATTATAAAAGGTTTAGGTGCAACTGACAATATATTCCCCCTAGCAAATGACTATATAAAAATAGTTGTAATTGGAGGAATATTTCAAGGTTTTACATTGATTATAGGTTATATTTTGACTGCTTTAGGAAATGCTAGAATCAACTTAATAGCCACATCTATAGGAGCTATATGTAATTTGATAATAGACTTTTTACTTGTAATAGTCTTCCCTTTAGGAGTTACAGGAGCGGCAATTGCCACTGTGACATCTCAAATTATTTCTAGTATGTTTGCACTATATCATTTCTTAAAGGTAAAAGGTAAACTGAATTTGTCTTTAAGTTTCAATATGGATAGAAAAATAAGTTCTGCCATAATGTCTGTAGGTTTTTCTACATTTATAGTTGAGATATCAGATGCAGTAGTGGCGGTAGTTTTAAATAATATGCTGGCTCCCTATGGAGATACTGCTATAGTTATAGTTGGAGTTATATCAAAGATATCCATGTTTATGTATATTACAATAATAGGTATAAGCTCTGCCATGCAGCCTATAGCGGCTTTTAACTATGGAGCTAAAAATTACAAAAGAGTTAAAGAAGTGGCAAAAAAAGCTAAGATTGCAACTTGGGTAACTTCAATGATTATTTGGGCAGTAATGATGATATTTGCAGCGCCTATAATAGGAAGTTTCGTAAGAGAACAGGATATATTAGTAGAGGCTATAAAGGCATTTAGAATAGTAATATGTATTTTCCCATGTATAGGAAGTTATTTCGTAGCTATATATTATTATCAAGCTATTGGAGAAGCAAAGATTTCTTTACTATTATCTATATACAGACAGCTTTTAATATTCATTCCGGTAGTTGTAATTACTGTGAAATACTTTGGAATGTTAGGTACTTGGATTGCATATCCTTTATCTGACATGATATCAGCAGTTACAGGAGTGTATTATATGAGGAAGGCTAGAGTATATATAGATGAAGATATAATGGAAGAGAAAAAAATTGCAGAGAGAAGAAAACTCAAAGAAAAATATGCTAAGGGCAGAATAGGACGTGCTACGGAGGCTTAGTATTTAGGGTTTTAAAAATAAATATAAGTACTGAATAAATGATAAGTATATTTAATATAATTACCATCTATTCAGTACTTTTTATTTTAAAAAAGTAACAAATTTATTAAATTAGCTACTATTATTTTCATATGGTATATACTGTGATAGAATTATGATAAATGTATATTTATATGTTTTTTTATTTAAATTACAATTTACTTCATGGAGGGTTTCAGTCATGGAAGAAATTACTGAATGTTATTACAAATCTCCTATTGGCACCATAGAGATAAAGGGAGTAGCAAAAGGTATTACATCTGTACAATTTGTAGAAAAACAACTAAAAAATAATAAATATATTTATGAAGGAAATAATAACAAAGTATATCCTGTGATTAACCAATGCAGGGATCAATTGGAGGAATATTTTAATGGTAATAGGAAAGAATTTGAAATAGATATTATATTAAAGGGAACTTCTTTTCAAAATAAAGTTTGGAGAGAGCTTATGAAGATACCCTTTGGAGTTACAGTATCATATAAATATATAGCAGAAGCTATAGGTAGTAGTAAAGCATTTAGGGCAGTAGGAAATGCAAATAATAAAAATCCCATAAGTATTATAATCCCATGTCATAGGGTAATTGGAGCTAATAATAAATTAGTAGGTTATGGAGGAGGCTTATGGAGGAAAGAATGGCTGCTAAACCATGAAAATAAACTTTATCATAAAGATAGCATTTAATATAAGTTTATATGCAATTCTAATATACTAATAATTGGAGATGATTCTATGCAAATGTGTTCTGTTTGTCATAAAAATATAGCAACTATATATACTGCAAAAATACAAAATGGAAAGCAAGAAGTTGTAGGTTTATGTTTGCAGTGTGCAAAAAAAATGGGATATCCAATGATGGATCAAATATTAAGCGAGACAGGTATGAGTCCAGATGAATTTGAAAATGTTTCACAACAAATGAATAGCATGCTACAAAATGTGAATATAGAGGAAGCAATGGAAGAAGTAAAGGAATTACAAGAGTCAGGAGAACTTGGGGATATGGGAGATGAAAATTCTCTTTCAAACTTTTTTAAAAGTATATTTCCTAATGCGGGTTCTTTTAAGCAGCCTTTGGAGGATGAAGAAAGTAAAACAGAAAGAGCTTCAGTGGGCAAAGATACTAAAATAAAAAATAAGAGAGTTAGAAAAAAGAGAAAGAATTTAGAGAATTATGGAATAAATTTAACTAGAAAAGCTAAAGAAGGCGGAGTAGATAAGGTTATAGGAAGAAATAGAGAAATAGATAGAGTGGTTCAGATATTGAATAGAAGAAATAAAAATAACCCGGTACTTATAGGAGAACCAGGAGTTGGTAAAACTGCCATAGCGGAAGGATTAGCAGTTAGAATTGCAGAGAGAGAAATACCGGAAAAACTTTTTAATACAGAAGTATATTTGCTAGATCTTACATCAGTAGTTGCAGGAACTCAATTTAGAGGTCAATTTGAAGCTAGAATGAAGGCCATTATAGAAGAAGCTAAGGAAAATGGAAATATTATTTTAGTAATAGATGAAATACACAATATAATAGGTGCAGGGGAGGCGCAGGGTGGAGCCTTAAATGCTGCTAATATTTTAAAACCAGCACTGGCTAAAGGAGATATTCAAATACTTGGAGCCACTACTTTAGAAGAATACAGAAAATATATAGAGAAGGATTCGGCTTTAGAAAGAAGATTTCAACCAGTGCTTGTAGAAGAACCATCTGTAAAGGATACTATTGAAATAATAAAAGGAATAAAGCATTATTATGAGGAATATCATAAAGTTAAAATATCAGATCAGGTTATAGAAGCAGCTGCTAATTTATCAGAAAGGTATATAAGTGATAGATTTTTACCAGATAAAGCTATTGATGTTATTGATGAAGCTAGCTCAAGGGCAAATTTAAAAAACAAGGGATTAGTAGAAATTAAAGCATTAAAAGATGAAAAATATAAATTAGAAAGAACTATGGAAGAAGCTGCAGATAAAAATGATTATGAAAAGGCGGCGGATTATAAAGTAGAGCTTTGTAAACTTGAAGAAAAAATAAACCATATGGAAAAGGAATGTAGCCATATAGAATTAACATTAGAAGATGTAGCTTTTATAATAGAATCTTGGACTAAAATACCTGTGATGAAAGTAACTGAAGAGGAAGGGGAAAAATTACTAAACTTAGAAAAAACTCTTCATAGAAGAATAGTTGGGCAAGAAAAGGCTGTAGTTGCTTTATCCAAAGCTATAAGAAGAAATAGACTTGGATTTAGAAAAAGGAAAAAGCCTTCTTCATTCATATTTGTGGGACCTACAGGAGTAGGAAAAACTCAACTTGTAAAGACTCTTTCGGAAGAATTATTTGGTAGTGAAGATTCTCTTATAAGAATAGATATGTCAGAGTATATGGAAAAGCATACCGCATCTAAACTTATAGGGGCTCCTCCAGGGTATGTTGGTTATGATGAGGGTGGTCAGCTAACAGAAAAAGTTAGGAGAAAGCCATATTCAGTAATACTTTTAGATGAAATTGAAAAAGCTCATCCAGATGTTTTTAATATGTTACTTCAAATATTAGAGGATGGTAGACTTACAGATAGCCAAGGAAGAACAGTAAACTTTGAAAATACGGTAATAATAATGACTTCTAATGCGGGCACCAATTATAAGTCTTATGGCATAGGTTTTGCAAATGAGAGTTATCAAGTGGTAGAAAATAAGGTAAGAGATGCACTTAAAGAAACCTTTAAACCAGAATTTTTAAATAGGGTTGATGAAATAATAATATTCTCTAGCTTAACTAAGGAACAACTACATGAAATTTTGAATTTAATGTTGAAGGAAGTAATAGAAGAAATTGCTCATAAGGGAATTAATGTTGAAATAGCAGAAGAAGTAAAAGAATTTATAATACAAAAGGGATATAATCCTAAATATGGAGCAAGGCCGCTAAGAAGAGCAATACAAAAGTACATTGAAGACGAAATAGTAGAAGAGTATTTACAAAAGAAGTTTAAGAAAGGCGATAATATAGAAGTTGTATTAGAAAATGAAGAAATAAAAATAGAAATAAAATAAATTAAAGTAGCTGCTACATAACTAATTTAACAGTTATATATGTAACGGCTATTTTTTTAGATAATTTCATTATTAAAATAAATTAAAGGTGATTTTACAGATGAAAATATATTATATTACAATTATGCTTTACGTATGACAAAATAGGTATAATTTATTACAAGAACTATTTCATATTAGTGAGAAAAGTGGTATAATTAGCCTGTAGTTCAAAACTATAAAAAATAAATATTTATACGAAGGATGATTTTATGTTAAAGGTTTCATTACTTGTGACGGTATTGAGAGGAATACCAGAGATTTATTTGTTGTTTATATTACTTTATATTTTGGATAATAAAAAAATAGATAGAAAAAAAATTATATTATCTACATTTATCATTAGTATAATAATATACTTTGTTAGAAGTCTTCCAATACATTTTGGAGTACATACAATAATATTAACTATATTTAACATCATTGTTGCAGTTTATATAAATAAAATTAGTGCAATAAAAGTTATGTCAGGTTCTCTTATTGGCGCAATAATAATGTTTTTATGTGAAGGTATAAATTTATGGATTGTACAAAAGTTTTTTAACATATCATTTTCACAAGGTTTTAAATGTACATTTAAAGGAATTATTTTTTCACTTCCATCGTTAATATTATTTTTAATTGCTGTTCTTACTTTAAAAAAGGTACTTAATAAGGAGGATGTTAGTGAGTGTGGTTCAAAAAATATGTAATAAATTATCGAAATATATATCTTTAAATTTGGAATTGGATAAAGATAAGGAAGAAGTAATAGAATACGGTATATTTGCTTGTATTCAAACTACATATTCAATTCTATGCATAATTATTGTAGGATTTTTTTTAAATGTATTAAAAGAGGCTATTATATTTTCATTTAGTGCGAGTTTTTTAAGAAGAACTTCAGGAGGAGTACATTCCAGCACACCAAACAGATGTGCCATAACAGGAGCAATTGTATCAGGAATTGTTTCATGGCTTATAAAAAATGTGATAGTTTATATGAACTTAAATATATTTTTACCTATTGGGGTAGCGATTTTTTTAATATCCTATTACTTGATAAGTAAATTAGCACCAGTTGACAGTAAATCCAAACCTATAAAAAGCAAGGAAAAAAGAAATATGCTTAGAAAAAAATCTATTAAAATATGGGGAACTTTATTTTTAATAAGTGTATCTTCTATGTATTTTTATTATATATATCATGTTGATTTGCTTTTAACATTTAGTATATGTATAAGTGCAGGGGTTTTATGGCAAGTTTTAAGTCTAACATATTTAGGACAAGCTTTTATTAATTTTACAGATATAATTTTTAATAAAATTTTTGTTTGGGGGTGGACTAAATGAAAAAAAAGATAGTTAAGGGTATATTGAGCTTAGGTGCAGTTTTATTTACATCAATAGCATTAACTACATCTGCTTATGCTTGCTATTTCTTTTTATATCAACCAGAGGAACCAAAATGCTTAAGAGAAGAATAATAATTTAAAGGTGGTTAATGCCACCTTTAAATTTACAAATTTAATTTGAGAGAGTGACTTTTATGAATAAAGTTAAAGAAGATAAAACTAAAAGATTGAATGAATTAGTTGCTATAGTAAAATTAGTATTATTACTTCTTTGTGGTATAATAATTTTTCAAAAATGTCTAAAAGAAAGAAATATATATTTTTTTAGTGAATATAATTGGCAGGAAATATTTCTTGTAGTTTCAACTACTTTTGTATTAATATTAATATATACATTATGGATTGTTTTTACAAATAAAAGATCAAAATATAAAAGAAGTATTATCCAACACGGAGAGAATGTATTTTTTTTACTTTTTTTTATATACTTAATTATTCATTCAGGAGGATATTTAAGTCCATATAAATTTATATTTATACTTATAATTATAACTACTAATATTCAACTGGGTATGAATTCAGGACTTGTTATATCTGCAGTGTCATCTATATTCATTTTAACATTAGACCTAATAAGTGTTAAAAATGTACCAATAAATACTTTTTTTGAAAATGACCTTATATTATCTGGGGTCTTTATTTTAACAAGTATTTCTTTGGGGTACTATGTTAAAATAGAAGAGGAACATAATGCAAAATTATCTGAAATGGTGAATATTGATGGCTTGACTGGGGTATATAATCATAGATATTTCCAGGAAGTACTGAAAGAAAAAATAAAAGAATCTGAAAAACTTGGGGAAAATTTAGCCATAATATTTTTGGATATAGATTATTTTAAATACTATAATGATTTGTATGGACATCAAAATGGTGACAAGGTATTGGCTATAATAGGAAGCATACTAAAAAGCAATGTGAGAGAAAAAGATGTGGTGGCAAGATATGGTGGAGAGGAATTTGCAGTTATAATGCCTAATACCTTTGAAAAGGAAGCTTTGCAGATAGCAGAAAAAATAAGAGTAGCTGTGGAAAGGTATAAGTTTCAAGGGGAGGAAAATCAGCCTAATGGAAATTTGACCGTTTCTATAGGGGTATCAAGCTTCCCTGATAAAGCAAAAAACGATTTAGAATTATTAAAAAGTGTTGATGATGCATTGTATAGAGCTAAGTTTTTTCATAAAAATAGAGTTGAAAGCTATTACTCTGTTTTGGAAGAGTTGAAAAAAGATATAGAAGAAGAACATATTGATTTGATAACTTCTATAAAAACATTAATTAGTATAATTAATGCAAAAGATAGATATACATATGGTCATGTAGAAAGAGTAGTTGTGTACTGCAAACTTATGGCAGAACAATTACATTTATCCGAAAAAGAAAGAAAAATATTAATATATGGTGCATACATGCATGATATAGGTAAAATTAATATACCAGAAGAAGTAATAAATAAAAGAATGCCACTTACAAAAGAAGAATGGGAAATGCTAAAGCAGCATCCACAAAATGGAGTGGACATTATAAAACCAGTAGAATCTTTAAAAGATACCATGCCATTAATTTTGCATCATCATGAGAGATATGATGGTAGCGGCTATCCAGATGGTCTAAGGGGAAAAAATATACCATATTTAGCTAGAGTGCTAACAGTAGTGGATAGTTTTGATGCTATGACATCCAATAGACCATATAACACAAAGAAAAGTTACGATGAAGCTATAGAAGAATTAAGAAAATGTAGTGGTACTCAATTTGATTCTATTTTAGCTGAAGAATTTATTAAAGTTATTACTAGCAATAAGAGTAAATTTGATGAAATGTAGGAATTTTAAATTTAAATAAAAAACTATTGCATTTTATAATTAGTTTTTGTATAATAATGTCGAAGAGAAAATTACATAATGAATTTATTTCTGGGATATTTGTGAGCTCTTATTTTGAACCTACAGTTTGCAAAAGGGAATCCAATATTCAAATGTGTAAATGAGCTATAAGACCTATTAGGGCCAGTTCGTGGAAACATTTATGCGGGTACCCACCTATCGAGAGGATAGGTGTCAAAATTAGAGTGGCGGTATTTCGGATTTTATTTATAAAAAATAGATGATTATAAAGCGGAGGATATTCTCTGCTTTTTTTATTATATTTAATATTATGGTTATATGTGGTAAAATGTAAATGCAAACATGTAAAATTTTGTGTGTAATGCAAATTTATTAGATTAGGAAGTGGAGAGATAATATGACTTGTAAATTTGGAATGCCTACATTGATTGAAAAAGATAGTATTGAGGAAAACGTAATGTTATGTAATGAATTAGGATTGGATTTTGTGGAGTTAAATATGAATTTGCCTTATTGCATGCCTGAAAATAACAATCCTGAGGATTTAATGAAATTAAAAGAAAAATATAATACGGAGTTTACTTTGCATTTTCCTGAAGAAATTGATTTTGGATGTTTTTATGATGAAGTAAGAGATGCTAATATTAGACTTTTTGAGTATATTGCCACTTGGGCTTCAAAATTTGCAGCTAGAAAAATTAATATTCATTTAAACTCAGGAATATACTTTACATTGCCAAATAAGAAGATGTTTGTATATGAGAAGAATAACCAATTATTCATAGACAAGCTTAAGGATTCGTTAGATAAAATAATTTCTATTGCAGAACCCTTGGGTATAAAGGTATGTGTTGAAAATATGCAAGTACATAAATTTGTAGAAGAAGCCTTTTTAGAACTATGTAATGTTTCTGGAGTGAATTTCACTTGGGATGTGGGGCATGATGCTATGACAGGATATAAAATAAAAAATATATACTTAAATCATCCATATAAAGTTAGTCATATGCATTTGCATGATTATAACGGAATAAGTGATCATCAAGTGTTGTTTGATGGACACATTCCTATAAAAGAAAGAATTGAATTTGCAGAAGAAAATAAATTAAGCGTGCTAATTGAGACAAAAACCGTAGATGCACTTAGGGAGTCAGTAAAAAGGCTTAAGAAATGTTCAATATTATAAAAGAGTAATAAACCATAAAAGTATGAATATACTATGTGGATTATAGTACGTATAACTTATGTTAAGAATTTATAGAGGGGAGAACAGGGGCTATGTTACGTGAAAAAGCAAGTAAGTATGTTAAAATAATAATGTTAGTTTTTGTTTTATATTTTTTTAGTGAGAATGGTAATAATTACGGAATTTTCGAAAGAAATTTTAGATATGTAATTTTGGTAGGTTTTTCTATATTTTTTATAATATTTTTAAGGTCACAGGAAAAAAGTAAAGCGGGTAAAATTCACAAAATATCAAATTGCTTTCTTATAATTTTTTTTATATGTATGGTTGGAATTAAGATATATGATTTTAATGTGTATAGAAGAGTTGATAAATTGTGTAATCATATAGAATTTAATTTTAATGATGTAGATAGAATAAAAGTAGAAAAAGTTACACCAGAAAGTGATAGAAAAAGTGCTCCAGATGAAAGAATAACAGATGATAAAGATAAAATAAATTATTTGAAGAATTATGTATGTTCCATGGATTTTACAAAGGTAAAAGGTAAATCACGAGTAAAATATGAAAAAGAACAGATGTTTTTTTGTATTTCTTTCATAAATAATAAGTACGAAGACACTAATGGTAATAGGCTAATTTTAGAAGTATTTCCTGATAAAATAATAGCAAAAGGTATAGAAGAGGATACTATTTATTATAGTGTTGAAAAGGTTTTGAATAAGGAATTATTGTGGAAGTTCTATGATGGTTTATAGTAGTATTTAACCAATAAACTCACACTAGTTTGAAGAGGTTACTAAGCAATGCATAATAACATAATTTTGTGATTTGCGAAGGGGAGAATACACATGGAATTACAAGGAAATACCTGTCTAGAGATTATACAAATAGAAAATAATTTAAGATTAAGGATTTTACAAGAAGAAGATTATAAACTAGCTCTACCATGGTACCATAATGAAAAGGTAATGTATTATTCTGAGGGAGCTAAAGATAAGGTATATAATATAGAAAAAATTAGATGTATGTACAATTATTTAAGTGGCATTGGAGAACTATATTTAATAGAGATTTTAGAAAAGGATGGATGGAAAGCAATTGGCGATGTTACTTTATCCGAAGAAAATATGCCTATAGTTATAGGAGAAGAAAAATATTGGGGACTTGGTATTGGAAGAAAAGTGATAAAAAAGCTTTTAGAAAGAGGAAATGAAATAGGACTTTGTAAGACTAAAGTGGAAATTTATAAATATAATAATCGTTCAAAAAATTTGTTTACATCCTTAGGATTTACAAAGGTTTCAGAAGATGAAAAATCCTATAAATTTGAATATGAATTTTAATGTTTAAATAATAAAAGAGGCTTATTTTAAAATATATGAAAGCCGTATACAAAATCAAAAACCATGTATAAAGAGGAACGTAAATTCTTTATGCATGGTTTTTATTTATGGAATTTTATTTATTGATTATTTGACTACTAAATTGCAGAACGACGTTTTAAAGCAGTGTTCACAGCTTTAAATAATATAAGTGTTGCTGCAATATTTATAGCACAAGCAGGTAAAACTACAGTTAAAAACAATGTAGAAAATGGTGCTGGCAGAGAAAATAATATTAATGCACTTCCTAAAAATACGCATCCACTTACTAGCGTTCCAAGGATGCTAGCAGTAGCCATGATTATTTGACAGTTTAATTTGTTTTCTGTGGCTTTAAAAAATACATATAGAACATGGGCAGTAACTATTTTGTCAATTATATTTGGAATTTGGCCACCAGGGAAAGTGGTAGTAGCAGCGGTTAGAAATCCAGCAATAATACCTATAATTAATGAAGACTTATAATCTTTAGTAATATAAAGTGCTATGAACATCATAGCTAGTAGAAAATCTGGTCTCATTCCTAAAAATAATGGAGGTGAAACCTGATGTAATATTAAACCTATAGCTAGTAATAAAGAACTGATAATTAATTTTTTTAAATTCATAATTTTTGAACCCCTTTCAAATAATAATTTTAAAAAACGAGAATTGTAAATAATGAACCAGTGATATTCCTCAGTTCACAACATAGATTCCACCCCCTTACAAAAAAATAAAAAACCTTCATCCCGTATTAGGACGAAGGTTATTCGCGTTGCCACCTAATTTATATTAATCTTATTACATACAAATTAAAATTAAGACTAAATATCACTCTTTTCAGGTACTAACATACCCTATCCCTTTTAACGGTAGGCTTCCGGTAAATGCTACTCTCTACAAATAGATTTCGTTTTACTTCTAACAGGTCCATTCACTAAAAATAGTAATGTTAAGATTCCACCATCCTCAACTCTCTGTAAATACATCATTATAGTTACTCTTCCTGATCCATGAAGTTTAAAAATATTAAATTTTAGAGTAATTATATCAATTTAATGTGTAAAAGTAAAGAAAAATTTATAAGTAAATTTTTGAATATAAATTGTTTGAAGTTCTAGACTATTTTTTAATGTAGAATGCAGAAGTTAAAATGTAAAATGAAGATTGAAATTCTTAAGGAAAGTTTTATTTTATAACTGCAAAAGTTGAATTTATAAAATGTACATAATTATTTTATAAAAAGTTGTTGACGGTGACGTAACGTAATGTAGTATAATGTTTAAAAAGAGGTGGTAAATATGAAACAAGATGGTAGCCAGCTCATAAGTATAGGGGATTTTGCCAAAAAAGCGGGAACAACCCTAAGAACTTTAAGATACTACGATAATATAGGACTTTTAAAGCCTTCTAAGTATAATCAAAAGGGTCAAAGGTTTTATGATAAACATGATTTTGCTAAACTTCAAAAGATATTGACTTTAAAATTTATAGGGTTTTCCTTAGATGAGATAAAGAAAATATCTGTTTTTGATGTAAATGAAGAGGACTTTAAAAAATCTTTAGAGATACAAAAGGAAATAGTAGATAGAAAAATTCAACATACCAAGATGGTAATGAGAGCTATAGATGATACATTAGAAATGTTAAACAAAAATGAAGAAATAAACTGGGAAAACTTTGCTAATATAATAAATGTATTGAATATGGATAATAAATTATTAGCACAATACCAAAATGCATCAAATTTGAGAGCAAGAATAAGAATACATGATGAACTTAGTGCAAATAAATATGGATGGATGAGATGGTATTTTGATAGACTATTAAATATATCTAACATACCTAAAAATTTAAAAATACTTGAACTTGGGTGTGGAGATGCTAGTTTATGGTTTAAAAATATGGATAGAATACCTAAAGAGTGGGATATAACTCTTACTGATTTTTCAAAGGGAATGCTTTATGATGCTAAAATGAACTTAAAGGAAAAAGCCAGTAGATTTAAGTTTAAAATAGTTGATGTGCAAGATATACCTTTTGAGAATGAAACTTTCCATGTGGTTATAGCTAACCATATGCTTTATCATGTAGATGATATAGATAGAGCTCTTAGTGAAATTCATAGGGTATTGAATAAGAATGGGTACTTTTATGCATCTACTGTGGGTAAAAATCACATGGTAGAAATGAGAAATTTAATGTTCCAATTTGGATCAAAGGATATAAACTCAAAAAGTTGGGATAATACATCCAAGTTTCAATTAGAAAATGGTAAAGATGTAATGGAAAAGTGGTTTAAGGATATTAACATAGAAAGATATGAAGATAGCTTAAATATAACTAAAGCAGAACCACTTATAGATTATATATTTTCTATGCCAGGCAATGTAAGAGAACAGTTTGATGAGGATAAGATACAAGAACTTAGAGAATTTTTAAATAAAAAAATTAAAGAGGAAAACGGTATTCATATTTCCAAGGATACGGGTTTGTTTACAGCGAGAAAACAAGAATTTTATTAAAAAAGATAACTAGATAATTATATATTAGATTTTAAAGTATTGATTTATTAAAAATACCAATGAAGGAAGGAAGAAAGAATATGAAAAATATACCTTTTTCACCACCGGATATAACACAAAGAGAAATAGATTTAGTAGTAGAGGTTTTAAAATCAGGTTGGATAACTACAGGACCTAAAACAGCAGAGTTTGAAGAAAAACTTCAAGAGTTTTGTCAGTGTGATAATGCAGTAACTCTTTCTAGTGCTACAGCTGGTATGGAGCTTATACTAAAGAGCTTTGACATAAAAGAAGGAGATGAAGTTATTACTACAGCATATACTTATACGGCTACTGCTAGTGTTATACTTCATAGAGGTGCAAAGCCAGTTTTTGTAGATGTTAAACCAGAAAGTTTTTTAATTGATGAAGAAAAATTAGCTAAAGCTATAACACCAAAAACTAAGGCTATAATAACTGTAGATGTGGCAGGAGTACCTATAGATTACCATAGAATAAGAGAAATACTTAAGGAAAAAGGAAGAGAAGATATTATATTTATATCTGATTCAGCTCACTCTTTAGGTGGAAAATATAAGGGCAAAAGAGTTGGAAGTCAAGCAGATTTTCACGTATTCTCTTTTCATGCAGTAAAGAATTTAACTACCGTAGAAGGTGGAGCTATTACATTTAATAATAAATCTGGAAGAGAGGATTTGAAAAAGGAATTTAAGACAAACTCTCTTCATGGCCAAACTAAAGATGCTTTATCAAAGATGAAGGCTGGAGCATGGAAGTATGACATAGTAACTGATGGATTTAAGTGTAATATGACAGATTTAAATGCAGCAATAGGCTTAGGTCAGCTAGAAAGATATGAAAAAATGCTTCAAATAAGAGAGCAAATATTTGATACATATATTGAAAATTTAAAAGATAAGAAGTGGGCTGAAGTGCCATTTAAGAAAGATGATATATGTGAAACATCATACCACTTGTTTTTACTGAGATTAAAAGGATTTACAGAAGAAATGAGAAACAATGTAATTATTGATATGGCAGAAAAGGGCATAGCTACTAATGTTCATTATATGCCATTGCCACTTTTAAGTCTTTACAAAAATTTAGGATATAAAATGGAAGACTATCCAAATGCATATAATCAATATGTGAATGAAATATCTTTACCAGTGTATTCTACATTGGATTTAGAAGATGCTAAATACTTGGTAGAGGAATTAATAAAGAGTGTTGAAAAGTTTATAAAATAGATAATAAGTAGTTTAGTTTAAAAGTAATTAAGGGAATATGAATTATCAGTTAAAAAGGGAGGCAATTTTAAATGAAAGTTAATTTTTATACTTCAAAAAGAGAATATGAAGAAAAGAAAGCAGAATTTGATGCTGCTATTAAAAATGTAATAGAAAGAGGAATATCTACTTTAGGACCAGAAGTTAAGGAGTTTGAAAAGGCTATAGAAGAGTTTACAGGAGCTAAGCATGCTATAGGAGTGGCATCAGGTACAGATGCATTGGTTATAGCATCAGATATATTAGGATTTAAAGATGGAAAGGAAGTTATAACTTCACCTTTCACATTTTTAGCATCTACTTCTTGTATAGCTAAGCATAAAGCAAAACCAGTTTTTGTAGACATAGATGAAGAAACTTTTGATATAGATATAAATAAAATTGAAGAAAAAATAAATGAAAATACTGCAGGAATACTTCCAATCCATTTATTTTCACAAATGGCTGATATGGATAAGATAATGGAAATAGCAAATAAATATAATATAAGGGTTTTAGAAGATGCAGCAGAAGCTTTTGGTATGAGATGGAAAGGAAATGGAGAAACTTATAGACACTCAGGAACTATAGGTGATATGGGGATATTTTCATTCTTCCCAACTAAAACATTAGGTGGCTATGGTGACGGAGGAATGATAGTTACTAATAATGATGAACTTGCAGAAATGGCAAGAAAGCTAAGAGTTCATGGAGCTTCTAAAAAATATCACTATGACTATATTGGATATAATTCAAGATTAGATACAATTCAAGCAGCTGTATTAGGCGTTAAGTTAAAATATATGAATGAAGCTATAAAGAAAAGAGAAGAAATAGCTAAATTGTACATGGAAAGACTAGGACAGTGTGAATATATAAATATTCCTAAAATAAAGGGAGCTCAACAAGGGGTTTACTATGTATTTAATATATTAGCAGAGAGAAGAGACGAACTTGCAGCATACTTAAAGGAAAATGAAATAGGATACAGCATATACTATCCAGTACCACTACATCTTCAAGAATGTTTCAGCTACTTAGGATATAAGAAAGGCGATTTCCCAGTAGCAGAGAGAACTTGCGAAAAGATATTAGCACTTCCTATTTATCCAGAGATAACTAGAGAAGAAGTAGAATTTGTTTGTGATACAATATTGAATTTCTATAAAAAATAGTTTGAAAGCTATGTATTAATTTTAGTGTTAATAATTCTATATAAGGTATTTACTTGAAAAGACTAGGTTAGTATAATAAAATAGTGTTGTTAAATTTTTATCAAAAGAGAGGGAGAATTAGAATGAATCCATTAGCAGAAAAGTTAATAGAAAAAATTAGCAATAAAACAGCTACAGTAGGTGTAGTTGGACTTGGTTATGTAGGACTTCCACTAGCAGTAGAAAAAGCTAAAGCTGGATATAATGTAATAGGATTTGATGTTCAAGATCAAAAGGTAGAGCTTGTAAATAAAGGACATAACTATATAGGAGATATAATAGATGAGGAATTAGCTGACTTAGTTAAATCTGGAAAACTTAAAGCTACAACAGATTTTTCTTTTGTAAAAGAAGTGGATTGTGTTGCTATAGCAGTTCCAACACCATTAGATAAATTTAAGCAACCAGATGTATCTTATGTAGAAAGTTCTACAAGAGATATAGCAAAATATCTTCATAGAGGAATGCTTGTAGTACTTGAAAGCACTACATATCCAGGAACTACTGAAGAAATAGTTAAACCAATATTAGAACAATCAGGATTGAAATGTGGAGAAGATTTCTTCCTAGCATTCTCACCAGAGAGAGTTGACCCAGGTAATAAATTATTTAAAACTAAAAACACTCCAAAGGTAGTAGGTGGATGCACAGAAGAATGTACAAAAGTAGCAGCTACTTTGTATAGAAGTGTATTAGAAGGAGAAGTATTTGAAGTATCATCTCCAGCTGTAGCAGAAATGGAGAAAATACTAGAAAATACATTTAGACATATAAACATAGGACTTGCAAATGAAATGGCAATATTATGCAAGAAAATGGGCATTGATATATGGGAAGTAATAGAAGCAGCTAAGACTAAGCCTTATGGATTTATGGCATTTTACCCAGGTCCAGGACTAGGTGGACACTGCATACCACTAGATCCATTCTACTTAACATATAAAGCTAGAGAGTATGACTATCATACAAGACTTATAGAAACAGCAGGAGAAATAAACGACTTTATGCCAGAATTTGTAGTAGACAATGCTATGAGATTATTAAATGGCCATAAGAAAGCATTAAATGGTGCAAAGGTACTTTTAATGGGAGTAGCTTATAAGAAGGACATAGATGACATGAGAGAATCTCCAGCATTAAAAGTAATAGAGCATTTAGAGAAAAATGGTGCAGATGTTATATACAATGACCCATATGTTCCAAACTTTAAACATGCAGGAAAAGAATATACTTCAGTAAATTGGGAAGAGGCTATAAAAACTGCTGATATAGTTTTAATAACTACAGATCATACTGATTATGATTATGAAAGAATAGTTGAAGAAGCAGCACTTCTTTACGATACAAGAAATGCAACTAAAGAAGTTAAAAACAATAGAGAAAAAATACACAAACTTTAATCTAATTGTGCGAAATTCCCTTGTGATTAGGAAGGATTAAAGTAAGCTACCACTTCAACAAAGTAAGTAGTGGTTCGCTAATACTATTTAGCTCAAATATATATTTATATACAATAAAAATAGTTAATGAAAGCTCTATAATAATTTGATTGTTATAGAGCTTTTGTATTTTTTGCAAAATGGGACAAAATAAATTAAGAGATTTTAGTTAAGAAATTTTAGTTAAAGGATTTCATAGGATTAAAAGCTTTGGTTAAAACTAATAGGAGACATGAAATATTTAAAAACTATTATTAATAAAAAATCACAATGAGTTAAGTTGGTTTTGAAAAATTAGATATTCAAAAAATATTTAAAGAAATGTGCTATAAAATAAAAGGTTAAATAATTAAATAATTAAACAAATAAAGGGTTATTTATAGGTGATAATTATGAGAGAAGATACTGTTTATTTAATAGGAGCTGGAATAAATAAATGTATAAAAGGAGAAGATGGAATGAGTCCACCTTTATCCAAAAGTTTTTTCAGCACCTTATTTAAAAATGATAAATGTGTTAAGGAATATTACATTAATAAATTTTCAGCGGTATTTTGCTATATAGAAAAGTATTGGAGACTGAATCCAGAGATCTTAAGTGAAACTCATTTCGATATAGGAGAATGTTTTACACTTTTACAACTGCAAATATTAGAAGCTTTGGACGAGAAAAGATACTTAGATGCCTATGAATTAATTAAAATAAATTCATTATTTAAGGTTATGTTTATAGAAAATTTATATCCATTTCAAAAGTTTGCTAAAGAATCTTCAGCTATGGTTGCTTTTGCTAAAAGGATTTGTGAAAATGGAGAGAGCGTTATTACATTTAACTATGATTGTAATTTAGAGAATGCTATTGAATATGCCACGGGAGTTTCTGCTCAAAATAGTCAATGTTATGGTGTGTGTTTTGATGAAGTAAAAATGGAGGAAGAATACAATTTTATCAATATAAAAGATAAAGTCAATAATGAAAGCTTAAAGAATTTTGAAATTTTAAAGCTGCATGGCTCATTAAATTGGGTAAATTATATAGAATTGAAGGACGATAAAAAAATTAGCATAGAGGGTTCTGGTAAGGTTATTTTAACTAATAAATGCTGGTGGGAGGATAATGAAATTTATACGGATAAGGGTATAATGGATCCATTAATTATTCCACCTGTACTTTATAAAGACTATAGGCAAAAGCTTATACATAGCATATGGAAAAAAGCTAAGGATAAATTAAAAAGCTGTAAAGAGTTGGTGATAATAGGATATTCTTTTCCTATAACTGATTTTTCTATAAAAAAATTATTGCTAGAAAGTTTTCAAGGCAGGGAGCTTGAAAAATTAATATGGGTAAATCCTAATACCACTGCAATAGAGGACGTTAAGAGAATACTACACTATAATAAACCAATAATTTTATGTAGCTGCCTTGAAGAACTTGTAACGTAATGGCATAGGAAAAATCTGATTTTAAGTCCACAATAAATATATTTTTTTAGACTGTTCGCAGTACACTAAGAAATTCTAATGTTTTCAAAATTGAATACCCTAAAGCTTTCAAACTCACTCGTTCCTCATTCAAACAATGAAAGCTTCTTAACGGGTATTCAATTTTGAAAACAAAGAATTTCTAAAGCTAGCTCAATAGTCTAAAAAAATATATTTATTGTTTCCTTAAAATCAGATTTTTCAGGTCATGCATATATCGTTATGGAGAGAGGACGGTTTACTAAAGGATGATTTTCCGCCACTTTGCTATGGAAAATCTTTGATTTATAAATAGCAAAGGGCTCATAATATTTTTTAGGCGTAGCCTTTCGAAAAGTTATATGATACTTATCAAAATAAAATAATAACTAAAATTCAATTCAGTTTGCCGTAAGGCAGTTGTTTGTATAAATCTTAGTTTGTAGGGGAGAAAAGGTGAAAAATAAGTAAGAGGTAAAAAGTAAGAAGTAAGAGTTAAGAATAAAACTCAAAGAGTTTTTTATAATTAATTTGTGAAAAGTAAAAAGTATCAGCAAAGCTTAATTTTCTCAAGAGCTCTTGCTTAAAGGGCTGGTAAACCCGCATAACGATAGGGCGCAAAATAGCTACACTTTCACCTACACTCAGCGGGCTTACGCCCAAAACACTTTTTAAGTGCTAAACGTTTGACTTTTTACCTAGTAGTTCTTACTTTTTCACTATTACTTATCTACAAGTTCCTATTCACCCAACAATTAAAAATATATATTCTTATATATAAATACTAATCATATCTACGTATTTAGACTGGCTGCCGCCAATAAAAAAATTTTTAAGCCCCTAAAAAGAAAAACTACAACTACTCCATTTACTTAAATAATTATAGCTTGTTTTACTAATACATTTATTTAATTAAAGTATTCTGTAACTGAAAAAGCTGCATTTAATGGAGTGATAAAATTGAAATTTTCGACTATTGAATTAGCTTTAGAACTTCTTTGTTTTGAAATTTAAAGCTCCGTTAAGAAGCCTTCATTGTTTGAGTGAGGTACGAGCAAGTTTGAAGGCTTTAGGGGATTTAAATTTCAAAACATTTAGAAGTTCTTAGCGTACTGTTCACAGTCGAAAATTTCAATTTTATCACGGAATTAAATGCAGCTTTTTCCTAGGGCACTTACTTAACAATATATATTTACTTATTCCCATTGGCTAAGAAATTTATAAAGTGCAGGGTATACATTTAAATCAGCCATTAATTTTAAATACTCATCCATGGCTTTAGGATTTTCCTCTTTTGTTTTTATAGCTCTTATCATCAAATTTTTAGGAGTTTCCAGAGGTGATATGTATTCTACTATAGAAACATCATAGCCTTTGGCTTCCAGCATGGTGCCTCTCATGCCGTCGGTTAATATGTCTGCCATTCTAGCTTTTAAAACTCCATATTTAGTTATGTTTTTAAAAGGCTCATAGGAATATTGATTTAAAAGCTCCCTGTGACAGCAAGGTACAGCTATTATTACATCCGAATTTACCCTAATGCCTAAAGCTAATGCCATGTCTGTAGCGGTGTCACAAGCATGAAGAGATAGTACTACATTTATTTTTTTATCTGGTACATAGTCTTTTATATCAATAGCATGGAATTCCATATTTCTATAGCCTAAATTATCAGCCATTTTTTTAGAAGATTCTATTACATTTTTAGAATAATCAAGGCCTATGAAATGGCATTTGAATTTTTTTACTTCAGTTAAATAATAATTTAATACAAAGGATAAATAAGATTTACCGCAGCCACAATCCAGTATAGTAATACCTTTTTTATTATTTTTATCTAGTTTATCAAATATATTATCTAAAAGTTCAACATAGTGATCTATTTGATTGTATTTTCTTATTTTGTCATTTTTAATTTTTCCGTCTTTTGTCATTATATTTATTTCTTTTAATAGGCTGTCTGCTTTTCCAACTTTTATATAATAATCCCTATTTAAAAGTGTTGAGGTGCCTTCGAAACCATGATGCTCTAAGCAGGCTTCTTTTTTAGAAGTCTTAGATTTAGCATCTGCTTCTTTAGAAGATTCCTTAACTTCTATATTTTTCATGGTTACATTTTTATTGTCAGCAGATATAAGTATATTTGTGCCTCTTTCACTATATATAAATTCTAAAGTTTCATAGCTTTCAGCATCTATACATATGTTTTGCAAAATTTCATTTAAACTTTCAAGTTTTGTTATTCCGTTAAAATTATATTGAATTTTATTGTCTTTATAAATTCCTAGGCCCTTAAATTCTTTTAAACCGGTTTTGAATTTTGTATTTATTTCTTTAAATATAGAAGAATTTTCTTCAAATCTACTTTCTAATCCCATGAAGAAAAGTTTTAATTTATTTATACTTGATTTATTCATTATATCATCCCTTTTCATATAATATATGCAAATGCAATTATATCAAAGCTATCTATTATAATTCAACATTTACCATGATTTTATTTATATAAATAAAGAAAAGTGTTATGATATATATGTAAAATTCTAGCTTTTGTAGGTGGGGGTTAAAATGAAAATTTTTTTTAATGGAAAGAAATTTGAAGTTCATGAGAAGATTACAGCTTTTGAAGCAAAAAAGATATTTAATTATAAGGGAGATATATGTATTTTAAATGGTTTCCCCTTAGAGAAGGATCATGAGCTAAAAGAAGGAGATAATCTGTTTTTTATAAATAAAGGTCATATGCCAGATAAAGAAGAAATTGAATATTTATTAACTTCCAGACATACTCCTGGAGTGCATGAAAAAATTAAAAAAGCATCTGTTGGTATAGCTGGGCTTGGTGGATTAGGATCTAACATAGCGGTATCCTTAGCAAGAATGGGTATTGGAAAGCTTACCTTAGTGGATTTTGATGTGGTGGAACCTAGTAATTTAAACAGGCAGCAGTATTTTATAGAACACATTGGGATGAAGAAAACTCAAGCCATAAAAGATATAATAAGCCATATAAATCCCTTTGTAGAAGTTGTAACCAAGGAGTTATATTTAAATAAGGATAATGTAGTTAAATGCTTTGACGATGTAAGCATTGTAGCAGAAGCGTTGGATAATCCCATTAGTAAGGCAGAAATAGTTAATACTATGCTTTTGCACGGTGGAAAAACTGTTGTGGCAGCCTCAGGCATGGCAGGTTATTTTAGTTCCAATTTAATAAAGACAAAAAAAGTTATGAAAAATTTCTACATGGTAGGAGATTTGGAATCTGAAGCAAAGATAGGCTGTGGACTTATGGCGCCAAGAACTGCCATTGCGGCAAATCATCAAGCAAATATGATAATTAGAATTTTATTAGGTGAAAAGGATTGCTAAAGGATGAAACTCCTTGAGTTTTATCCTTTACTCTTACTTCTTACTTTTTGCCTTTTGCTTGGTTTAACTTACAAATTTCAAATTATAGCTAATCTTTAAAGAACTTTATTTTTTATTTTATAACTGCGAAAGTTGAGTTATATAAGGATTAAAATTAGAAAGTAGGCTATTTGTTGTAACTGGGGAAAGGGGTTGTTTCATATGTCTAAATTATATTTAATAACTAATAGAAAACTTGTAAAAAATCATAATTTCTTTCATGTAATAAGTGAGAGCATTAAAGGCGGAGTTGATACTATAATATTAAGGGAAAAAGATTTAAATGAGCAAGAGCTTATAAGTTATGGTAAAAAAATAAAAGAAGTAATAGGTTATAGAAAAGTTAAACTTATGATAAATGGGAACCTCAGTGTAGTAAAAGCAGTAAAGGCAGATGGATACCATATGAAATTTAAAGATTTCTTAGATAAAAAACCTAAAAATATTTCTGTAGGTGTTTCAGTACATAGTGTAGAAGAAGCTATGATTTGTGAGGAAAAGGGTGCAGATTATATTTTAGTTAGCCACATCTATCCAACGGATTGCAAGAAGGGGCTACAACCTAAAGGGGTTAATTTTATTAAAGAAGTTAGAAGTAAAGTATCTATGCCCATAATAGCATTAGGTGGCATAAATCCGGAAAATGCAAGAGAAGCAATAGAAAATGGTGCTGATGGGGTGGCGGTAATGTCTTATATAATGGCATCGGAAGAACCCTTTATAAGTGCGAAAAAATTAAAAGAGAACATAAAAATTGTTACGGGGTAACAATTTTTAGTGGGCTAGTGTGCCAGTGGGCTAGAGTGCTAGGTGTGGTGGATTTTCCTTCACTATGCTATGGAAAACCTTTTATTTGTACGAAGAAAATATGAATAGATGCATAAAGCTTGAATGATTTTATTTAATGAAATCATTCAAGCTTTTAGTTTTTTATACTTTAAAATTTTTTTAATTCCTAATTTTAATGTTCTAATGTTACTTATGAATTAAAATTTGAGCTAATAAACTACTAAAATAGATAGGAGTGTGTGTTTGGTGAGTGAGTTTTTGGAAAAAATATCAATAATAGTTGAATAATTGATATTAAAATGCTAAGATATAAATATAAATAAACTTATTTAAATTTATGGTTAATAGAACTATAAATTTAAAGAAAATATTAAAAGTGAGGTGATGAAATATGAAAAAAGTAATAAGCATTTTAACTATTTTAATAATGTTAGGTTTAGCTACAACTGTTAGGATATAGTAAAAATTTTTTGTTTACTAATTTTTATTTAAATAGAAATGTAATTAAGAAGCTGTTAAGAATGTTAGTGTATCTATAGAATTAACAATATGGAGGAATTTTTTTGAAAAAGATTAAGTATATTATTAGTTTTTGTATTATATTTATAGCTCTTTTAATTATAGGAGAAAGCCATATTTTTTATTTAGACAATTTTTATACTCAATATTGGAGTACTACATTATATTTACAAGATGGTATAAAAAGTGAAGAAATGATTAAGGATATAGTTGATTCGGCAGCTTGTAATGAAGTTGAGGTATTTACTTTTATAAATTCAGGGGTAAATACCTCTTCTGTTCAATATAATATTTATGGAACTCCAGGAGTAGAAAAATCTATAAATAAAAATTCGAATATATTTGAAAAGAAGTATACAAGCTTCTTTTTAGGAAGTATTGATTTTAAGTTTAGCAATATTCAAGATATAGCTGATATTAAAAATCAAAATGAATATTATGTTATAGGTAGTGGTGAAAAAGTTCATAAATTTAAAATGGATTTAATTAATAAGTATGCAGGAAATCATCCTAAAAAGGGTTATCTGGATAAAGAGTCAAAAAAGAATACCATTTTTATATGGATACTTTCCATTAGCATTATTTTATTACTATCTTTTTATGATACTATTTCACAAAAAAAAGAAGATGTCATTAAAATAACTATGGGTGAAAGAATAAGTAAAATCATAATTCAAAATATCCTCTTAGACTCTTTTGTATTTATAGCTTCTTTTTTATTAATAGTATTTATTTTATCTAGATATACTTATGTTTTTTTTAATTTCAAAAATTCAATTATATTATTTGGTGCATTACTTATTATCAATGGATTGTTATATTTAAATTTATATTTTTATGATGTAAAGGGGGCTTTCTCTAATGGAAAAAGCTCTAGAAATTTATTATCAATTAATTATGGTTTAAAATTAATAACAACCATTGTTACAATTTTTATAATATCCAGTAATATAGCGTTTATTTTTGAGTCTTATAGTTTTTGTAAACAAAAAAACTTTTTTACAAACCATAAGGATTACTACCACATAGAATTTTTGTATAAACCAGTTAGAAATAGTGATGGAACTATAGATGATAGATTAGATGAATCTATGGCTGTACAATGGAAATTTTATACGGAATTTTTTAACCAATTTAATTCAATTGCCTTAAAGGATATTTCTGATTTTTTTGAAATGAAATCTATTTATGCAAATAGAAATGCTTTAAATTATTTAAAAAAAAAATAACTGAACTTAATAATTTAAATTTAGATAAAGAATACTATTTTATATTACCTAGTAAAATGAAAGATGATCCTCGTATTATTGATAAAATAAAAGGGAGTATAAATTATTCAGGTGGAGATGCTGATTTTTATTACAAGTATGAAGTTATATATTATGATGATAATATCCATATAGTTGGAATAGATGAGGATAATGTATACGGAAGTGATTTAATTAAAAATCCTGTTATTATTTACAATAATATGGAAGTTCATAGAATCAAAAGTGAAAATGATGATGAATATAGAGAACCACTAAATGAATTAGATGATGTTATATATAAAATATCATCTAATGATGATATATATAAATTTAATAAATTTTTAGAGAAATATAATCTAGTAGGTCAAAATATCTATAAAATAAATGCATTAGAAAAGTATGAAAATATGTGGAAGATAGCTAAAAGAATTTTATATATTAATTTAGTATTTAGCATTTTGGTTTTACTTTTAGAAATTATAGTGATTAACTGGATTATTAAAATGGAGTATAAAATTAATGCTATTGAGCTTTCTATTAAGAAAATTGTTGGATACAGTATTTTAGAAAAAAATAGAAAAATTATTATTATGACGGTTATAACTACTACGATGAGTATATTAACAGCTATTATTTTAAATATAATAATGAAAACTCAGAAAGCTTATTATTTAGCTTTGGGTGGAGTTGTAATATTAATATTTGAAGTTTTGATTATTATATTTAATATACAGAAAGTAGAAAATTGTGAAATTCAAAAGATATTGAAAGGAGGGAATCTATGATTAAAATAAAAAACTTAAATAAAAAATTTGATGATAAAATAGTATTTTCGAATTTTAATTTAGAGATAGAGAATGGAGAATTTATTATATTAGGAGGACCAAGTGGTTGTGGTAAGACCACTTTATTAAACATGATTGGAGCAATTGAAAAATTTGATAGTGGAGAAATAATTGTTGATGGTATTGATATTAAAAATAAAAGAAATCATTTAAATTATTTTAGGAAAAAAATAGGTTTTCTTTTTCAAAATTTTGCATTGGTTGATAATAAGACTGTTAAAGAAAATTTAAAAATTATTCGTAAGGATTGTAAGACAAATTTATCAATGGAAGAGGCATTGAGAATTGTTGGTCTTGAAGATAAATTAAATAAAAAGGTGTATACATTATCAGGTGGAGAGCAGCAAAGGGTAGCTATAGCTAGATTAATGCTTAAAAAATGTGATGTAATACTGGCAGATGAGCCTACGGGTTCCCTTGATAGGAAAAATGCAGAAGCTGTAATTAATATTTTAAAAGAATTAAATACACAAGGAAAAACAATTGTATTGGTTACACATGATGAGTATATAAAAAAACAAGGAAAAAGAGTGGTGAATTTATGAAGAGAATAAATGGGAAAAAAATTATTTTATTTATTATAGCCATATTTGCAGCCTTAAATATTAGTTGGTTTTTAATAACAACTATAAAATATAATAAATTTGTAAAAGCTGTACCTAAAAATGAATATGGTTTTTATGCTATGACAAAAGAGGATGGGTATACGTATAGTGTAAAAAAACCAGATTATCTACATTACACAGGAAATTTAGCAGTTACTAATAATAAAAATAATGATCTTTTAATTATATGGCCACGTATAACTGGCGGATATGAGTATGGACTAATATTACAGGAAAATGAGGGTGGATATAATATTTATGTGGATAAGAATATGAAGCCTATAGACATAAATAAGGATGATCCTCATGCTATTGAAATGATAGAAGAGCATAAAGTTGGTGTAGAGGCGTTAATTTCTAGGGCTAATAAAATGTGGAGATTAAAAGAATAGAATAGTTTATGAATGAAACAAAAAATCACACTTTCATGTATTTCAAGTGTGATTTTTCTTATAGAACTTGCCATGTATTTTATGATCTTTACAGGCTGCATTTGCTTCTTATTAAGTCTTGAAGTTCATTACAAACATCCTTATCCATGTCGTCTACAAGTTCTAAAGGATATTCAATGGATAATTTATGATATTTTTCGGCTCCTAGACTGTGGTAAGGAAGAAGCTCTATTTTTTCTACGTTTTTTACATTTTTATTTATAAATTCAGCTAATTCAAGTATATGCTCTTTGGAATCAGTGATACCAGGAACTACTACGTGTCTAATCCATACCTTTGTATTAGAATTATTTAGAGCCTTTAGAAATTCTAAAAATTTATGATTGTTTTGACCAGTTAAATTAATATAGTTATTTTCTCCTATATGTTTCACATCTAGTAGCACTAAATCTGTATACTTAAGGATTTCTTCATAATTGCCTAATCCGTGGCCGGCAGTATCTATAGCAGTGTGAATTCCTCTTTCTTTGCACAGTTTTAGCATTTCTAATAAAAACTTTGGTTGCAAAAGAGGTTCTCCACCTGAAAATGTAACACCTCCATTGGATTTATCGTAGTAGGATTTAAATCTTATTAGTTTATCTATAAGCTCACTAGAAGAAGTTTCAGTTCCACCAGATATACACCAAGTATCTGGGTTATGACAGAAAGAGCATCTAAGGCAGCAACCTTGTAGAAATACTACTGTTCTAATACCAGGGCCATCAACTAAGCCCATGCTTTCTATAGAGTGAATTTTTCCATTAACCATAATGACCTCCATATTATAAAAAATGTCCCAAGCACCAAAGGGTAATAATATATATGGTGCCGGAGACAATTTATTTTTAATTATTGATATAATTTATTTAAATTACATTCTTTCGTGGAAAGTTCTGCTTATAACTTCCTTTTGTTGCTCTTTAGTTAATCTATTGAAGTGTACAGCATATCCAGAAACTCTTATTGTAAGTGTTGGGTATTTTTCTGGATTTTCCATAGCATCAATTAAAGTTTCTCTTCTAAATACATTTACGTTTAAGTGGAACGCATGTCTTGCAAAATATCCATCAAGTAAAGCGGCTAAATTGCTTATTCTTGAATCTTCATCTTTTCCTAAAGCATCTGGAATTATAGAGAAAGTATTTGATATTCCATCTTGACACCATTCTCTGTATGGTATTTTTGCCACTGAGTTTAATGAAGCAAGAGCACCATTCTCATCTCTTCCGTGCATTGGGTTAGCTCCAGGTGCTAGAGGCTCTCCAGCTTTTCTTCCATCAGGAGTAGAACCTGTCTTTTTACCATAAACTACGTTTGATGTAATTGTTAGAGCTGATAGAGTATGCTCTGCATTTCTATAAGTCTCATGCTTTTTAAGTTCAGAAGAGAACTTCTTGATTAATTCTACAGCTATATCGTCAACTCTATCGTCGTCATTTCCGTATTTAGGGAAGTCACCTTCAATTTGGAAATCAACTGTTATTCCATCTTCATTTCTTATAGGTTTAACTTTAGCATATTTTATAGCACTTAATGAATCCGCTGCTACAGATAATCCAGCTACTCCAAAGGCCATAAATCTGTGAACTTTAGAATCATGTAATGCCATTTGACCAGCTTCATAAGCATATTTATCATGCATGAAGTGAATAGTATTCATAGTATTTACATAAAGTTCAGCAACATATTCTATAACTTTCCAATAATTTTCTTTTACTTTTTTATAGTCTAAAACTTCATCAGTAATTGTTTCTATACCAGGAACAACTTTTATAAGACTTCCATCTTTAGCTTTTTTAATTTCATCGTTACCACCGTTTAGTGCATATAAAAGTGATTTAGCAAGGTTTGCTCTAGCACCAAAGAACTGCATTTGCTTACCTACTTGCATAGCAGATACGCAGCAAGCTATAGCATAATCATCTCCATATATAAGTCTCATAAGGTCATCATTTTCATATTGAATAGAGTCAGTTTTTATAGACATTTCTGCACAATATTTTTTGAAGTTTTCTGGTAATTTTTCTGACCAAAGTATTGTCATATTTGGTTCTGGTGCAGGTCCTAAATTAGTTAATGTGTGTAAAAATCTATATGCAGTTTTTGTAACCATGTGCTGGCCGTTTAAAGATAAACCACCAATAGATTCAGTGATCCAGTTAGGGTCTCCTGCAAATAACTCGTTGTATTCTGGTGTTCTTAAATGTCTTACCAATCTTAATTTAATAACTAATTGGTCTATAAGCTCTTGAGCTTCAGCTTCTGTAATAATTCCATTTTGAAGGTCTCTTTCTATATATATGTCTAGGAAAGCTGTGTTTCTTCCAAGGGACATAGCAGCACCATTATTTTCTTTAACAGCAGCTAAGTAACCAATGTATAGGAATTGAACTGCTTCTTTAGCATTTTTTGCAGGTTTTGATATATCTATACCGTATTTAGAAGCCATGTTTTTAATTTTAGCTAAAGCTCTTATTTGTTCAGATATATCTTCTCTAGATCTTATAAATTCTTCTGTAGCAGGTCCTTTTAAAGCTTTTAAATCATTTTTCTTTTGTTCTGCTAGAAAATCAATACCATATAAAGCTATTCTTCTGTAGTCGCCTATTATTCTTCCTCTACCATATGCATCAGGAAGTCCAGTTAAAAGACCAACAGATCTAGCAGTTCTAGTCTCATCAGTGTATGCATCGAAAACCCCTTGGTTATGAGTTTTTCTATATTCAGTAAATTTTTCTTCTAAACCCTCTTGCATTTTAAATCCATATTGAGTTAGGGATTGTTCTACCATTCTCATACCGCCATAAGGGTTCATTATTCTTTTTAATGGAGCATCTGTTTGAAAACCAACAATAACTTCATTTTCTTTATCTAAATAGCCAGCTTCAAAATTGTCTATACCTGAGAATTTTGAAGTTTCCACATCAATTATTCCTTTTTTTATTTCTTCTAATATAAGATCATATGCTTTTCCCCAAACATTCTTAGTTTTATCTGTTGGAGCAACTAAAAACCCTTTAGTTCCATCATAGCATTTATAATTTTTTTGTATAAAGTCCCTTACGTCTATTTCTTCAGCCCAGTTGCCTAAATTAAATCCTTCCCATTGTTTAAACATAATGTTTCCTCCTTATATAACAGAAATATTTATTTTATAATACAGAAAATATTTTTGCGGTGTGTTAATTTTTAAATTCAAACTGTATTATTAATATTTTTTAATTGAAACCAACTTGATGTCATGATTATATCACAGTTATATATATTAAATCAATATAATTTTGTAATTTTATATATTCTGTTTTATAAAGCTTTGTCTTCTGTTTTAAAGTTTCAAAACAGTTATGTATCATGAAATTGATTATAAAACAGAATGTAAAAACACATATAACAGCATAAAAATCAGAGGTTTAAAGTAGCATAAATAATTAATAATTATTAAATATTTAGCAAAAGAAATACTAATTAGTTATAATTTGAGTTATAATATATAGTGCAAATTATAATAAGGAGGGAAACTTGTTGTGGCGAAACCAAGTATATTTAGTAAGAATTATGAAAAAGCTGTTAAAAAGCGCAGAATGAAATTATTAGTAATAATTGTGGCTGTAGTTTTTGTAATAGGATTAGTAGTGTATATAACTATATTTAAAAATAAAAAATTAAATATAGTTAATAAGATAAATAAGAAAACTGAAACACAAAATACAAACAATAAGACTTCCATAAATAATGAAGAGAAAAGCAAAGATAATAGCAGTAAGGCACAAGTAAAAGAAGAAAAAATAAAATATATAACTGTTAATTTAAATGAAAATTTAAATGTGAAGATTTCCTATGAAGAAAATGGAAATAGAAAAATATACAAAGATGTAATTAATGAAAAAGATAATAGTAAGATATATTGTGATTTAAATCCATCTAAAACATCTTTATTAGTGTATGATGAAAAAACGCAAAAGATATTTTATGTAAATGACGAAGGAAAAGAATTGGACATATCTAAGGAGCAGTATGTATCTAAAAACGGAACTGTTTTTTCAAGAGAAAATAAAATAAAAAATGATGAAAATTATTTATGGTGTTCTTCCCCTAGATTTGTGGATGAGGAGAATATTGTTTTTATAAGTAGACTTCCTTGGCTAAAATCAAATGGCAATAAATTTATATGGTATGGAAAGGTTGGGGAAAATAAATATAGGTATATTAAAAATAAGCAAGGAAGTGATATACAGTTTGAAAATATAAATGAAAAAGGTTTGGCAGTAAAAATAGATGACAAAGTTTATTATATTACAGCGGATGGCAAGATTATTGAGTAATTATATAGGAATTTAAAAAAGTAAATAGAAAATAAATGAATTTTAATTGAAAAAAATATACAGTTTAGTATATAATGAATATTAGTAAGAAATCTACCATAAGTAATTTAAAATTTGATAAAATTATACATTGTGTGTTATAATGTTAAAGTTAAATAAGCATTGACGGTGAGTAGGAGGAATATAATAATGAACACTAAAGTAGAAAAAATAGAAAAAAATGTTGTTAAACTGGAGATAACTGTAGAAGCTACAGAATTTAATAAAGCTCTAGAGAAAGCATATAAGAAGAATGTTAAAAAATTCAACGTACCTGGATTTAGAAAAGGTAAAGTGCCTATGCATATAGTTAAACAATATTATGGAGAAGGAGTTCTTTACGAAGATGCAATAAATTTCTGTTGTGATGATACATATCCAAAGGCTATAGGAGAAAACAACATCAAACCAGTTGACTATCCAAATGTAGATATAGTTGAAATAGGTTCAGGAAAAGATTTTGTATACACTGCTACAGTAACAGTAACTCCAGAAGTTGAACTTGGAGAATATAAAGGTGTAGAAGTTAAAGAAGTTAAATATGAAGTAAAAGATGAAGAAGTTGAAAATGAATTAAAATCAATGCAAGAAAAAAATGCAAGAATCGAAACAAAAGAAGATGGAGAAGTTGAAAAAGGCGATATAGCTGTTATAGACTTTAAAGGTTTCATAGGAGAGGAAGCTTTTGAAGGTGGAGAAGGAAAAGATTATAAACTAGAAATAGGTTCAGGAACATTTATAGATAACTTTGAAGAACAATTAATTGGAGCTAAAAAAGGCGAAGAAAAAGATGTAAATGTTAAATTCCCAGAAGAATACGGTAAAGAAGAATTAAATGGTAAGGATGCTACTTTCAAAGTTACAGTAAATGAAATACAAAAGAAAGAACTACCAGCATTAGATGATGAATTTGCAAAAGAAGTTTCTGAATTTGATACATTAGAAGAATTAAAGGCTGATTTAAGAAAGAAAATGGAAGAAGCTAATGATTTAAGAGCAAAAAGAGAATTTGAAGAAGCGGTTATAAATGCAGTATGTGATAATGCTAAAATAGATATACCATCAGTTATGATAGATAAAGAAACAGATGTTATGTTACAAGATCTTGAGATGAGATTAAGATATCAAGGATTAGATTTAGAAACTTATTATCAATATACTGATAACACAGAGGAAAAAGTTAGAGATTACATGAAAGAAACAGCTGAGAAGAGAGTAAAAACAAATTTAGTAATAGATGAAATAGCAAAGGTTGAAGAAGTAGAAGTAACAGAAGAAGAATTATCAGCAAAAGCTATTGAAATGGCAAAACAATATGGCGGAAAAGATATTGAAAAAACTGCTAAATTAATAATGGACGCACAAAAGAGTTTATTAAAAACTGAGATAGTTACAGAAAAAGTTATAGATATGTTGGTTAAAAATAGCAAAACTGTAGCATAATATAATGTATACCATAATTGCCAGAATTTTTCTGGCAATTAATTTTAGGGTTTTAAGGAGGGAATATTATGAGTTTAGTACCAGTAGTTGTAGAACAAACAGGAAGAGGAGAGAGATCTTATGATATCTACTCCAGATTGTTAAAGGATAGAATAGTATTCTTAGGTGAAGAGGTTAATGACACTACTGCAAGTTTAGTAGTGGCTCAATTATTATTTTTAGAAGCAGAAGATCCAGATAAGGATATATTTTTATACATAAATAGTCCAGGTGGATCAATAACTTCAGGTATGGCTATTTATGATACAATGCAGTATATAAAGCCGGATGTAAGCACTATATGTATAGGCATGGCAGCTTCTATGGGAGCATTTTTATTAACTGCTGGAGCTAAGGGCAAAAGATTTGCTCTTCCAAATAGTGAAATAATGATACATCAGCCACTTGGTGGTTTTCAAGGTCAAGCCACAGATATTGATATACATGCAAAAAGAATTCTTCAAATAAAGGAGAAATTAAACAAAATTTTAAGTGAAAGAACAGGTCAATCTTTAGAACAGATTAAGAAAGATGTGGAGAGAGATTATTTTATGACATCAGAAGAAGCTAAAAATTATGGTTTAATAGATCAAGTTATAGTAAAGAATAGTAAATAGAAATTTAAATATAACCTTAGAGAGGTGTAAATATGGCTAAATTTGATGACAAGAAACAATTAAAGTGCTCCTTCTGTGGAAAGAATCAAGAACAGGTAAGAAGACTAATAGCTGGACCTGGAGTTTATATTTGTGATGAATGTATAGAGCTTTGTTCTGAAATAATTACAGATGAATTTGATGATGAAGTAGAAGTAGATATGACAAATCTACCAAAACCTAAGGAAATAAAAGAACATCTAGATGAATATGTAGTGGGACAGGAAGAAGCTAAAAAAGCTTTGGCAGTAGCTGTATACAATCATTATAAAAGAATAAATTCTAGTGTTAATACTTCTGATGTGGAATTGCAAAAGAGTAATATATTACTTTTAGGACCTACAGGTTCAGGAAAAACTTTGTTAGCTCAAACTCTTGCAAAGTTATTAAATGTACCTTTTGCTATAGCTGATGCAACTACACTTACAGAAGCTGGATATGTGGGAGAGGATGTAGAAAACATTCTTCTTAAACTAATCCAAAATGCAGATTATGACATTGAAAGAGCAGAAAAAGGAATAATATATATAGATGAAATCGACAAAATAGCTAGGAAATCAGAAAATCCATCTATAACTAGAGATGTATCTGGGGAAGGAGTTCAACAGGCCTTACTTAAAATATTAGAAGGAACTGTGGCTTCAGTTCCACCACAAGGTGGTAGAAAACATCCTCATCAGGAATTTATTCAAATAGATACAGCCAATATATTATTTATATGTGGTGGAGCTTTTGATGGAATAGATAAAATTATTGAAAGAAGAACCAGAAAGAGTTCTTTAGGCTTTGGAGCTGAAATTCAATCTAAAAAGGAAAAGGATGTAGGAGAATTACTTAAGCAGATAATGCCAGGAGATTTATTGAAATTTGGATTAATTCCTGAGTTTGTAGGTAGATTACCTATAGTAGTAACATTAGAATCCTTAGGCAAAGAGGCTTTAATCAGAATATTAAATGAACCTAAAAATTCTCTAGTAAAACAGTATACAAAACTATTTGAGCTTGATAATGTAGAACTAGAATTTTTAGATGAAGCTTTAGAGGAAATAGCACAGGAAGCTGTAGAAAGAAAAACTGGAGCTAGAGGACTTAGGTCTATAATAGAAGATGTAATGAGGAATATAATGTTTGATGTTCCTTCAGATGAATCAATAGAAAAGGTTATAATTACAAAGGAAACTATGAAAAATAAAATACCTGATATTATAAATTCTAAGGATGGTAAAAGAAAAGTAATAAAAACTCCTAAAAGAAGCTTAGAAAAGCAAAAAAATAATAATGAAACAGCATAAAATTGGCATATATATGCCAATTTTTTTTATATAGCAATATTTATAGGAATATATTTCTAACGGTAAGTTAATAATATAAATAAAAGTTATATTAAGGTAACCATATAAGAATTAAGGTAAAGGAGAATAAAGTATGAAAACTAATATATTAATACTGTTAGAAATTTCTATTACTACTATAATTGGGTTATATATATTAAATAGTTTTAAAAATAACCAATATAATAAGGGCTTTGTTCAAAAGAATTATACTAAAGAATTAGAGAATTTAAATAAACTAAAAAGTATTAGTTTAACAATACCCTTAACAGAAAAAAGCCGTCCTAATGATTTTTCGGAAATTATAGGGCAAGAGCAACCTATAAAAGCTTTAAAAGCTGCTATATGTGGCTCGAACCCACAAAATGTAATTATATATGGACCCCCTGGAGTTGGAAAAACTGCAGCAGCTAGATTGGTGCTAGAGTATGCTAAGACTAAAATATATTCTCCTTTTAAGAAAGATGCAAAATTTATAGAAATTGATGCTACAACTGTGAGATTTGATGAGAGGGGTATTGCAGATCCGCTTATAGGTTCTGTACACGATCCAATATATCAAGGGGCAGGTGCTTTAGGTGTTTCAGGTATTCCACAACCTAAGCCAGGAGCGGTTACCAAGGCACATGGAGGAATATTATTTATAGACGAGATAGGGGAACTACATCCTACGGAAATGAATAAACTATTAAAAGTTTTAGAAGATAGAAGAGTATTTTTGGATAGTGCTTACTATAATTCAGAAGACACTAATTTACCAGAGTATATAAAAGAAATATTTGAAAATGGGCTTCCAGCAGACTTTAGACTAATAGGAGCTACTACTAAAAGCCCAGAAGAGATATGTCCAGCCTTAAGATCTAGATGTGTTGAAATATTTTTTAAAGGACTATGTCCAGAAGAAATAGAGATAGTAGCTAGCAATTGTGCTAATAAAATACCTATTAAAATTGAAGAAAAAGCTTTGAAGTTAATAAGTAAATATGCTGAAAATGGAAGAGAAGCGGTTAATTTAGTGCAATTAAGTGCTGGAATAGCTATAAATGAAGAGAGAGATGGAATAAAAGTAAACCATGTAGAGTGGATTATAGAAAATGGTCAATATACTCAAAGACCGGAGAAAAAAGTTTTAGAAAAGCCAGAAATAGGATGTGTTAACGGATTAGCTGTTTATGGAGCAAATATGGGAATTGTTATGGAAATAGAAGCTACAGCTATAAAGAATAATACAGGAGAAGGAGAAGTAAAGGTTACTGGTATAATTGAAAAAGAAGAAATAACCACTAGCAATAAAAAACTTATAAAAAGTAGCACAGCTAAGTGTTCGGTAGAAAATGTAATCACAGTCTTATCTAACATATTTCATATTAATATAAAAAACTATAATATTCATGTAAATTTCCCTAGTGGAATACCAGTAGATGGACCTTCAGCAGGGGTAAGTATAGCTACTGCCATATATAGTGCTATAAAGGGTATACCAGTAAACAATAAGGTTGCTATGACAGGAGAAGTGTCTTTAAATGGAAAGGTAAAGCCTATTGGAGGCATTACAGCAAAAATAGCAGCAGCAAAGAAGGCTGGTGCAGATATAGTAATAATACCTAAAGAAAATTGGCAGGAGAACTTCAAATTTATAAGAGGAATAGAAATAATTCCAGTAGATAATTTACAGAAAATAATAAAAATAGCTCTGTTGAGTGATAAGGAGTGTAGAAATTATGAGCAAGATAATAAGGTTATACTATCTGCTATAGCATTAAAGGATTCAAATATCCCTCAAGAAGTTTAGTATGAGGGATATTTGTAGTTTTTATGGAAAATATAAAATATAAAAATTGAAAAATTATATTTTTATGGTTATAATATATTAGTCTAGGTATGTATTTACTGTTAAAAATGAAGATAGAAAGAGGGGAGAAAGAATGACAGATAATATAAAAACTCTTCCTTTAATCCCTTTAAGGGGAATTGTTATTTTTCCCGAAATGATAATCCATTTTGATGTAGGAAGAAGCAAGTCCATTTTAGCATTAGAAGAGGCTATGCTAAAGGAACAGAAGGTATTCTTGGTAGCACAAAAAGAGGCGAAAATAGAGGAGCCAGATAGAGAGGATATAAATTTAGTAGGTACTGTTTGTAATATAAAGCAAATTTTAAGATTGCCAGGAGATACTGTGAGAGTTCTTGTTGAAGGGGAAAACAGGGCTAAAATAATAAAATATAATAAGGAAGAACCTTATTTTGAAGTAGATATAGAAGTATTAGAAGAAGAGAATATGGAAGATAAAAAAATACAAGCTTTAACTAGAAAAGTTAAAAAGGTATTTAGTGAATATGTTAGACTTTCAGAGATTATTCCAATGGAAGCTATAATAAACTTAGAGGATATGGAGAATTCTGGTGAGTTAGCAGATATAATACTTTCATATGTACCGCTTAAACAAAATAAAAAGCAGGAATTACTTGAAACCTATGAGTTAACTAAAAGGCTAGAAAAATTATTGTATGTGCTAAACAATGAATTAGAGATAGCTAAAATAGAAAATAAAATAGGCACTAAGGTTAAAAATAATATAGACAAAGTTCAAAAGGAATACTATTTAAAGGAACAATTAAAGGCAATTCAAGAGGAATTAGGAGAAGAAGATGATATAAATAAAGACATAGAAGCTTATAAAAGAAAGATTACCAAAATGAAGTTACCTAAGGAAGCAAAAGAAAAGGTAATGTATGAGCTGAAAAAATTAGAAAGAAACGGAAACTATTCTCCTGAGAGCAATGTAGTAAGAACATATTTAGATTGGGTATTGGATTTGCCTTGGAATAAAAAAACTAATGATACTATAGATATTAAAAAGGCAAGAGAAATTTTAGATAAAGAGCATTATGGTTTAAATGAAGTTAAAGATAGAATAATAGAATATTTGGCAGTTAAAAAAGTTAGTAACTCTATAAAAGGACCTATATTGTGTTTAGTTGGACCACCAGGTGTTGGAAAAACATCTATAGCTAAGTCTGTAGCACATGCAGTGAATAGAAATTTTGTAAGAATGTCATTAGGTGGAGTACGTGATGAGGCTGAAATAAGAGGGCATAGAAGGACTTATGTAGGTGCCATACCAGGGAGAATAATATATGGCATGAAGAAAGCTAAATCAAAGAATCCATTATTTTTATTAGATGAGATAGACAAAATGAGTAATGATTTTAGAGGTGACCCTGCAGATGCTCTTTTGGAAGTTTTAGATGATGAACAAAATAGTACTTTTAGAGATCACTATTTGGAATTGGATTTTGACTTATCCAATGTATTATTTATAACTACCGCTAATAGACTAGACACTATACCAAGACCACTACTAGATAGAATGGAGATAATTGAGGTTTCAGGATATACTTCTGAAGAAAAATATCATATAGCTACCAATCACCTTATAAAGAAAGCATTAGAGGAACATAATATAAAGGATAAAACCATAACTTTTTCTGATTCAGCTATATATACAATTATAGAAAATTACACTAGGGAATCTGGAGTAAGGGAATTGGAAAGAAAAATTTCGGCTATGGTTAGAAAAGCTATAACTGAAATGTTAGAAAAGAATAAAGAAAAAATAAATATAACATCTACAATCGTAAGCAAATATCTAGGACCCCAAATATATACATATGATACCGCTGAAAAAGAAGATAAAATAGGTGTTGTTAAAGGATTGGCATGGACTGGTTATGGTGGAGACACACTGCCTGTAGAAGTAAGTGTTATGGAGGGAAACGGAAAACTCCAATTAACAGGACAACTGGGAGATGTTATGGTAGAATCAGCTAAAACAGCATATAGTTATGTAAGAGCTAATGCAGCTTTATATCATATAGATGGAAGCTTTTATAAAGATAAGGATTTACATATACATGTTCCAGAAGGAGCAGTGCCTAAGGATGGACCATCTGCAGGTGTAACTATGGCTACAGCTATTGTATCAGCACTAAGTGGGAAAAAGGTAAAACACAATGTGGCTATGACTGGTGAAATAACTTTGACAGGAAGAGTTTTACCTATTGGAGGCTTAAAAGAAAAAAGCTTAGCAGCTTATAGAGCAGGAATTAATACGGTAATAATACCTAAAGAAAATGAAAAAGATATAAATAAAATTCCTAAGAGCGTGCAAAAAAAATTGAAATTTATTGCAGTGGACAAAATACAGCAGGTTCTGGAAAATGCTTTAGTTGGAGAGATGAATAATGGAAATTAAAAAAGCAGAATTTATAATATCAGCAGTAAAAAAAGAACAATATCCACAGAATAAATTGGCTGAAGTGGCTTTTGTAGGAAGATCTAATGCTGGAAAATCATCACTTATAAATACCTTAACAAATAGAAGAAAATTAGCTAAAACTAGTGGTACACCAGGGAAAACAAGGTTAGTAAATTTCTTTTTAATTAATGATGATATGTACTTTGTGGATTTGCCTGGTTATGGATATGCCAAGGTTTCTAAAAAGGAAAAGGAAAGCTGGGTAAAGGTAATAGAGACATATTTAGTAGATAGAGAACCTTTAGAAAAAGTTGTTTTATTAGTAGATTGCAGACATAAACCTACGGAAGATGATGTTATGATGTATAATTGGATTAAACATTATAATTATAAACCGATAGTAGTGGCAACCAAAGCTGATAAAATTAGTAACAACGAATTATTTAAAAATTTAAAGGTTATAAGAGAAACACTAGGAATGTCTAAGGAAGAACAAATAATTAAATTTTCATCATTGAAAAAAGTTGGTGTCCAGGAACTTATAAATGCTATATATGAATAATTAAATAAATTAATTTTAAAACATACAGTAAATGAATTATATTTGCTGTATGTTTTTTTATTTAAAATTGGAATTTTTTAAAGTCATAAATTTATATTTATTATTTTAAGTAAGATATTTAGTGTCATATTAAAATGAATTGAATAGTATATAGTATGAAACAAAAGATGTAAAGTAATAAATTTATAGTGAAAGGAGGAGTATGCTTGGACTTTAATAAGGTATTTGAGCAAATGTTTAGCGGAAGTGGGGATAACAAAGGTTTCAATCCAATGAATTATGCGGATTTGCTAGGTGGCTTAGGTAGCGGTGGTGGCAATAGTAGGTGGTTATTAATATTGCTATTATTGTTATTATGCTGCTGTGGTAATTCGGGATTTGGTAACCTTGGAGGCTATGGACAATGCAACAATAGATGCTTTGATTTATGCTGTAGACGTAAAAAACACTGTCGTAAAAAATATAAGAAATACGAATGTTATTTAGATCCTTGTAGTTGTAGTTATGGTAGTTATGGTAGTTATGGCTGTGGATATAGTTGGATATGTGTAATAATCTTTATAGTAATAATATGTTGTCTTGGAGGTAGAACAGGAAAAGGCAATAGATCATGCGCTAATAATGTGATCAATGTAGATACAGCAGAATAAAAATAATTAACAAAATACCATTGCCCAGGAAAGGGGGGTTGATTATGTCAAGAAAAAACTGTTGCTGTAATTCACCAGCATATGGCTGTGGTTGTGGAACACAAACATGTTTTGGGAATATATGTAATCCTTTCTGTTTAGTAGTGCTATTAATAGCCCTTAAAAAAGGAGAGGTAATACAATCCCAATCCACAATTGAAGCTCTATTCTTCTTATTCTTACTTTTATGCTGCTGCTGCAATAGAGGTAACTTTGCAGGTTTTAATGCCCAAAGATGTAATTGCTGCTGCTAGTAAAAGTAATGGGAGGGAGTACGTCCCTCCCTAGTGTAAAAAAAGGGGTGGTATAGTGTCTAAGAAGAAACATAAAAAAAGACAGCAAGAAATAAGGGAAGATAACAATTTTAATAATAATCCATATGACAATCCTAATCCATATAATAACTTTGATAATTCTCCATTAGGACAGATATCAAAAATGATAGGTAATATAGATATGAATACATTAGCGCAGTTATTAGCTAATTTTAACATACAAGGTAATGAGTATGACCAGGACGAAATAGAGAGTACTGGGGATAAAAAAGAAAAAATTCAATATAAAGAAAAACAGGTTAAAGATAAAATTTCAGGGGAAAAAATAAATAGAGATTATAATACAGTAGATAGAACTGAAGATAGAACAAAAGAAGGAAATGAAAATATCCATAATGAAATAATAGATAATATAGAAAACATGGATGATGTTAAAATCACAGATATAGAAGACTATAATGAATACGATATAGATAAGAGGGAAAAAGTGGTAAGATTACTAATTTGTTTGAGAAATTTATGCGATGAAAAGATAAAAGAAGAAATAAATAGACTCATAGAAATATATTCTAGTAATTAATTTTTATAAATAACATAAATTAAATAAATTTTACTTATAACATGTATAAATTTTATTATATATGGAAATATTATTAATGTAAACAAATTAATATTTGATTTACATTAATAAATTTTAAGTTGTTTTATGCCCCAAACCCCCCATCCCCCTTGGACCGCATTTAGCGGTCCATTTTATTTCAAGGGAGAAAAGGATACTTTAGCAATTTTATATGAAATTTGTTCTGTTTTATTTTCACAAGGCTTTAAGGTTAAAGCTAAAGTATAATTTTTCATATCTTTAGAATCCTTCGAAGCTCCTTTAAAATTTAAAGTCCAATATATTTCTGATGGTTGCCCATCTTTTATATATTTAGAATCTTTAAAAAAACCATCTTGGAAGGAAAGTTTAGAAGTTTTTGAATTAATTTCACGTATAAATTCATCAACCTTTTGTAGTGAGGAGTCATTAAGGGTAATATCCTTTAATGAATCGGCAAAGGAATCCTTAGCTTCAGACATAGAGCACATTAAATTTATAAACTGCCCTATAGTATCTTTTCCAAAAAAGTTTTCTTCATATTTATAATTAAAATTCCTAAGTTCCCTTCCAACTATCATATAACTATCAAAGGTTATTTTGCCATCTTTATAATTTCCAGACATAAATTTTGGTGTCCTATTAGTTGAGTAATCTACAAAACCCAAGATATTATTATAACTACAAAATATATCTTCAAAGGTTTCTTTGTTCCAAAGGAAAACATGCTGTATAGCCTTATCATTTTTGCATGACTGAATAAATATTTCTGGTGTATTATCTCTATTAATATCTTTTAAGGTAAGGCGCATTGGCCAGTGTTCATAATAATCTCCTAGAGTATCCAATTTCTTTTCAGGTTCTAAAAAGATACTTTTTTTATCTTTTGTATTTACTTGAACATAATACTTATCTTTTTTTGTTTTAACATATAGTAAATCCTCTTCGCCATCTCCAGTTAAATCTGTTTTAAATATTTTATCTTTGGACATAATATTGAAAGTAGACAGGGAATTTTTTTTCTTCCCTAAGGTTATAAAAAAAATACAAATTAAAAGGACTATTAATACACTAACTATCATGTATATATGTTTTTTCTTTAAAAATATTACTTTTAACTTCATGTAATTCACCCCCATTAAAGTATATGCATGAATAGTATAATTAATTAATTACATAAACTAATTTTAAATAAAATCCTTTAAAAAGGAGTGATATGTCTTATGAAAAACATAAAAAAAGTATTGGGTATATTTTTAATAAGTTTAATATGCTTAAATTTTATTGGATGTACAAATAAAAAAGATAAAAAAGAAGAAGCAAGTGGATTAAAAGAAGTGAATATATGTACAAATTTAGATAGTAAGGACGACTTATACTTAATAAATTATATTAAAAATCAATATGAAAGCATGAATGATAAAAATAGAGTTAATATTATTAATTTTAGTGATTTGAAAGAAGCTACATATATGTTAAATGAGAAAAAGGCTAATTTATTATTTACAGATAGAAATAGTATGATACAACTAGAGAGCAAGGGATTAATTGGAGAGATGACTCCGATTGTAAAAGAAGAAAAATTAAATGAAAGATATTATGACATAGTAATTAATTATGGTAAACACCGTAATGGGATATATGGAGTGGGTATACTACCATTTTCAATGGAAATACTATATAATAAAAATGTTGCGGATAAGATCAATATTGCTTATCCTAAAGATATTCATGAGTTATTTAATGTATTTAAGAAGTTAAATGAAAAAGATATAGAAATACCAGTGACTATGCCTGAAAATATTGAAATAAATGAATTATTATTTTCTATTATATTTAACAATATTACTTTTGAAAATAATATAGATGAGTTTTATGGAAGCTCTGATAAATACTACAAAGATTCAAAGGATATACAAAAGGTTTTTGAATACATAAATTATTTATATAAAAACAATATAATTACTAACAAGACTTTTAAAAAAATGGGATTTGATAATTTGAAAGAACTGCAAGAAAAAGAATATCCATTGTTCATAGCAGCTTATAATGGTAGAGGGCTTAATAAATTTGAAGAGTTGTATAAGTACCAATTATTAGATTTAAATAAAAATAGTTTTAAAAACATTATAATAGTAGAACCTGTGGTTTGCGTAAACACTGATAGTATGGATAAGGAAGAAGTAAAAAAGTTTATAAAATTTATATACAGTGAAGATTTTCAACAAAATTTATCACAACAAGGATTTAAAACAGCAAGTAAGGCGGTAAACAACAAAACTACGGAGAAAAACGAAAAAGTATTTATAGATCATATTAATTATGGTAATAAAAGGAATATGATGATAAATCATAGCATTCCAGAAGAAATCAATAGGAGCATAGAAAAAATAGTAACTAAGATTCTTAAGGGACAATACACCGGCGAAGAGTGGAAAGAAGTAATAAAGAGTACATATAAATAAAAGCATAAGTAGGGAAGCTACTCATGCTTACAGCTAGGACATAATCCATAAAAGTAAATTTTATTAGAAAGTACCGAATAATCTGTATACTCTTTAACTTCTTCATTTAATTTAGAAAAAGATAAATTTTCAATGTCATCAACTCTGCCGCAGTTTAAGCATTGTATGTGTGGGTGAGGATGTATATTTCCATCGTATCTAAAACTTCCTTCGCCTACATTTATTTCTTGTACTAGATTTACTTCAACTAAAGTTTTTAAGGCTTTATAAACCGTTGCAAGACTCATGGTAGGATAGTCTTCTTGTAAAGCCTTATAAACAGTTTCAGCAGAAGGGTGTTCTTTAGTACTTTTTAGATATTTATAAACTGCTATTCTTTGGGGGGTCAATTTAAGCCCTTTTTCCTTAAATACAGATGTAATATTATTCATAATCACCATTCCTTATTTTTTAATTAGTTATATTATATAATAAAAATTATTATCTGTAAAGAACGTAAAATAATTTAAAATGTATATAGAATCTTTTTTTAGTATACAGTTAAATATAATCTATGGCTATTGAATTGCAAAAATATTCAAAATATATACGAAATCTTTTTATAAAGCTTTCTAATATTGTTATACTATGTGTTACAAATAAATATTAATATAGTAAGTATAATTTTATAGTTTAACAATTGTTGAAAGGAGGATTTGTTGACTTATATAATATGTCAACAATTATATATTGAATAACACATATATTATAGATACAAATGTCTTTTTATATTCCCCAGAAAGTATATTAAATTTTCAAGATGGAGATTTGATAATACCCGAAGTGGTTCTTGAGGAGTTAGATAATTTTAAGGGAAACAGTGGAGAACTAGGATATAAAGCTAGGCGTGCAATTAGAATAATAGATGAAATTAGAATAAAAGGAAATTTGGTTAAAGGAATTAAATTATCTAGTGGAACCAAATTAAGGGTAGAAACAGGTTATTGTGAAGTAGAAATTCCAAAAGCTTGGGAGAAGCATAAACCTGATAATAGAATAATTCAAATTTGTAAGGGATTAATGGAAAAAGGGGAAGATGTACATTTAGTTACTATGGATGCCATGGAAAAGATAAAGGCAGATTCATTAGGAATTTCAGTTTATGATTTTTCAGAGAATTTTTCTAGTGATTATAGTACAAACTATACGGGGAGAACAGAATTATATGCTTCTGAAGAAGATATAGATAATTTTTATATAAAAAAGTATATAGATTTGAAAGAATTGTCTTATTACTGCCAAGAAAAGCAAAGTTATATTAAACCAGAGTTAATAGTAAATGAATTTGTATTAATTAGGGCTACAAATAACCCTAGAAAAACTGCATTAGGAAGATATAATGGAAAAGAAGTTGTGCCATTGATATATGGCGATATACGACCTTTGAATATAATGCCTAGAAATATAGGACAAAAATTTATGCAGGAAGCCCTTTTTATGGAGTGTGATAAGGCTCCTTTAGTTATAATAAAAGGACCTGCAGGCACTGCTAAAACATTATTTTCACTGGCAATAGGGTTGTATAAAGTACTAGAAACGGATCCTAAGGAATACAGAAGGATTTTAGTTTGCAGAGCTAATGTGACGATGGATGAGGAGATAGGATTTTTACCAGGTTCTGAACAGGATAAAATATTGCCTTTTATGAGACCAGTGTATGATAACTTAGAGGTTTTAATGAATTCATATTACAAGTGTAAATACAAAGATGAAGAAGAACTTAATTGCAAAATTAGAGAATTCTTTGATAGAAGGATTGTAACTACGGAGGCAGTGGCTTATTTAAGAGGAAGATCCATATACAAGAACTGGGTAATTATAGATGAGGCGCAAAATCTTTCCCCAAAACAAATTAAAGCTATAGTTACTCGAATAGGAAATGGAACTAAATTAATACTTATAGGTGATCCAGAACAAATAGATCAACCATCTTTAGATTTTAAATACAATGGATTGTGCTATGCTTCAGAAAAAATGAAGGGTAGCCCACTTTGTTATCAGTTGACTTTAAATTATGAAGAATGTGAAAGATCCCCTTTAGCTTACGAAGGATCCAAAAGATTATAAAATATATTATTTATTGCAATGATAATGAAATGTACGAATTATCAATGAGCAATTAATGATATAAATTCAAGGGAGTTTTTAAATATGTTTTCATTAAAATAAGATTTAAAAACTCCTTTTGAATTTTACCATTAATGAATCATTGCTCATTAATACATTAATCATTGAGTATTGATCATTGTTAATATATTGTAATGAATACATACTTGTGATATATTTTACTTTATACTTGTGTAGTTTGAGAAAGGTGATAAAGTTGAAAAAAGATAAAAAAATATCTAAAATTTTGGTTTTCCTAGGGTTTCAAGTGGTGTTTATGCTTATAACAGTACCTTTCTTTGTATTTTATGGTCCCTTTGAAAATGTTAAAAAGGCCATGGTAGGGGCATCAATGACCACTTTAAGTCATCAATACATAGCAAAAGCTTTTCTGCCGGAGAATTATATAAAAGATATTTTAAGTGAAAATAAATTTAATATAAAAAAACAAGAGAATTTAGAACAAATAAAAATTAATATAAAAAACAGAAATAAAAAAAACTATATAGATAAATATATTGTTAAAAGTAAAAGATTTAAAGGATATGCGTTAATAATAGATGACCCAAATAAAGTGAAAGTGGGATATAGTAGTAAACTAGGGATAGAAGGAGAAACCACAAGCCATATAGCAAAGGAGAATAATGCTATAGCTGCTATTAATGGAGGAGCCTTTGGATACAATAAAAAAGATGAATCATGGATTAGCACAGGTGCGAATCCAATGGGAATTTTAATAAGCCATGGTAAAAATATATGTGAAGATGTTAATGAAAATTTAAAAATGCATATTATGGCTTTTACAGAAGAGGGAGTATTGTTAGTAGGAGAATATACTTTAAAAGAATTAAAAGAGTTAAAAATAAGGGATGCCATATCTTTTGGTCCACCATTAATTATTGATGGTAAGGGTACCATAATTAAAGGAGATGGAGGTTGGGGCATAGCACCTAGAACTGTTATAGGACAGAAAAAAGACGGAAGTATAATTTTATTAGTTATAGATGGAAGACAACCTAGTAGTTATGGGGCTAGTTTAAAGGATTTACAACAAATAATGCTCCAATTAGGTGCTTATAATGCTACTAATTTAGATGGAGGCTCATCCTCTACTATGTATTATCAAGGAGAAATATTAAATAATCCTTCTGATCCTTTAGGTGAAAGAACAGTACCTTCTATTGTATATGTAGAACAATAAAATAGCATGATTTTAAAAATGTTTAAATAATTGGCAAGGTGAACTTTATGAAAAGATTTAAAAAATTGTTGTTGTGGGTTATAATAGGATTACTTTTACAAACGTTGTTACTTTGGTATTTGGATAAATATATTTTAGGTAAAGACATAAACATACAAATAACAAAAATACCCTATGAAAAAAAGGATAAAGTATATAATACTAAAGTTAAGATACCACTAGAGGCAAAAAATATAAAAATATCATCTGAAGCTGAATATATTTCTTATTTTAGTGGGAAAAAATTAAATATAATAGATATAGAAAAAGGAACAACTGAAAGCTTTCCTGTAACTGAAAAGAGTACTATATTGGATTATGAATGGGTGGAAAATAGAAGTAGATTATTAATATTAGAAGGTGAAAAAGAGAAGAATTCCAGCAGGGTTAAAATATCATATTATGATGCCAAAAAACATTTAAAGGAAGAAATAGCTCATTTAGCATGGGCTAATATAGAAGATACCACTGGTCATATAGTTATATCTCCAGTTATAGAAATGATATATATAAATATCACAGAAAAAGATAAATCCAGAGTATATAGTGTGGATTTAATGAAAAATGTAAAAGAAATAAACTTGGGAAAAACTTCCGTAGGAAATATGCTTGTAACTAAAGAAAATGTACTTTTATATGAAAACTTAGAAGATTCCTCTTTAATGCAATATAATAAAGGGGAAATTAAAGAAATATCTAAATTAAAAGGGACAAGGTTATGGGCCTTGGATAAGAAAGAAAATATTTACTTATATGAAATGAAAAATTCAAAAGTTAGTGATATATTATATATTGATAATATAAGTAGATTAAATAATATAAAGAATAGAAATTTTAAAAGGATATCCTTGGATAAGGAATATAATTTAAACAGTATTTATTTAAAAGACAATGGGGAGGTTTATGTAAAAGATCAGGAAACTGATATAATTAAAGGGTGTAACTCTCATAAGGTGTTTAAATACGAAGGAGATTTCATTGGATTTTATAAATATGGTTTTCTTTATAAAGATATTAAAGGGCACATTAAAATTTTGGAAATAAAATAAATTAAAATAAATAAATTAAATAACTCAACTTTCGCATATAAATTTTAAGTTCTACACTATGCAAGGTAAGAAGTAAGAAGTAAGAAGTAAGAAGTAAAAAGTAAGAGGTAATAAGTAATGAGTACTACTTACCTGCAAATTTTATAACCTAGTACCTAGCACTTAGTACCTAACTAAGCAGTAATTGCCTGCAAATTTTTAGTTTTATAACTGCAAAAGTTGAATTATTAACTATTAACAGTTGGGGGGAGAAAATTTTGTTCAGTAAAGAATATATATTACAAAAGATATTATTTATTCCGGCTATATTGATAGCATTTACAGTGCATGAATATGCTCATGCTAAAATGGCGGATAAATTAGGTGATAAGACGCCTAGATTTCAAGGAAGGCTCACATTGAATCCTATTACTCATATAGATCCAATAGGCTTTGTTATGATATTAATATTTGGGTTTGGATGGGCAAGACCAGTAGAAACTAATCCTAGAGCTTTCAAAAACTATTATAAAGATGATTTAAAGGTGTCCGTAGCAGGACCATTATCAAATCTTATAACAGCCTTTATTTTTGCTTTGATTTATGGAATTATTGCAAATCATATTTTTGTAGGGGATTATGGAATTAAAATTAATAACATAATGTTTTTAATACTATACATAATTCAAAGTGTGGTTACCATAAATGCAATGTTGTTTTTATTTAACTTATTACCTATACCAAGCTTAGATGGCTTCCATGTTTTAAGAGATTTATTTCCTAAATTTTTCTATAAGTTTTCGGATGTAATTTATGGATATCAAATGGTTATATTAGTTTTATTAATAGTGCCATTGCCAGGTTTTGGAACATCTATAATTTCTTTCATAGTACATAGACCATCCATGGCTATAGCAAGCTTATTCTTTAAAATAGCAAGTTTAATTTAGTTGTAGCTTGATTTGCAGTTTCTTATTTTGGATTATTATTGTTTTCTATAACTTTTGTATGTTAAAATGATAAGCGAATGTTACGTATATAGGAGGAAAATATGAGATTAAGGAAAAAATGGTGGGCAAGGCCCGAACTAGAAAAAAGTGAATTGTTTATTCCGGATGCTAAAGAATTAAAAGGAAAATGGCATGAAGAATTTAAAAATAATAATGACATATATTTAGAATTAGGATGTGGAAGAGGTGGATTTATATCTAAAGCAGCCACAAAATATCCAGATAAAAATTTTGTAGCGGTGGATCTTAAAGATGAAGTTTTAATATATGTGCTTAAAAGGCTTCAAGAAGAGGAAATTGGAAATGTAAGAATAACAGCTATGAATATAATGGGTATATCTGATGTATTTCAAAAGGGTGAGGTTAAAAGGATATTTATAAACTTTTGTAACCCATGGCCTAAAGAAAGACATAAAAAAAGAAGGCTTACCCATACAAAATTTTTGGAATACTACAAGCAGTTCATAGAAAAAGGATGCCAAATATGGTTTAAAACTGACGATGATGAATTGTTTGAGGAATCTTTAGAGTATTTTAAAGAAAGTGGATTTAGTTTTAAATATTTAACTAGAGATTTGCACAGTGAAGATTTTAAAGATAATATAGCCACTGAATATGAAACTAAATTCGTACAAATGGGAATAAAGATAAAGTTTTTAATAGCTGAATTAAATTAAATAAAAGTTATATATGCAAGGCTGTACTTGAAAAGGTAAGGCCTTGTTTTTTTTATTTTTAATATTAGAATTAAAATTTACGAACTACTTACTGAAATAAAAGAAATATGTTAGTATTATTATGTAATTTATTATAAATACATAGGAATTTAAAACTAAAAAGGCTCATAAGGATGGGGGAATAAGCATGTCATTATTAGAAAGTACATTAAAAGAAATTAAGCCTTTAAATGAAGATGCAATAAAAAAAGCATGGAATAGAATAGATAATTTAACTAAACCTATTGGCAGTTTGGGAAGACTTGAGGAAATAGCTGCTCAAATGGCAGGTATTACGGGAGAAGTTTTTCCTAAGATAAAAAATAAAAATATAATAATAATGTGTTCAGATAATGGAGTTGTAGAGGAAAACGTAAGCAATAACTCTCAAAAGATAACTAGTATAGTTACAAATAATTTTACGAGGGATATAACAGGAGTGCATGTTCTTTCTAAATTTACCAACACAGACATGACTGTAGTGGATATAGGTGTAAATTGCGATTTCCATAATAATTTAATAATAGATAAAAAAATTTCTTATGGCACAAAAAATATGGCTAAGGAACCGGCCATGACAAGAGAACAAGCTATAAGAGCTGTAGAAATAGGTATAGAAATGGTAGATAACCTAGTAGAACAAGGAGTAAATTTATTTGGTACAGGGGAAATGGGAGTGGGAAATACTACTACCAGTGCAGCGGTTTTGAGCGTGCTTTGCGATTTAGAACCTGAAATAACTGCAGGTAAGGGTTCTGGAATAACAGACACACAATTAATGTGTAAGAGAGAAGCTATAAAAAAAGCTATAGAAGTAAATAAGCCAGATAAAAATGATGTAATAGATGTATTATCTAAAGTTGGAGGATATGATATAGCAGGGCTCTGTGGATGTTTTTTAGCAGCAGCAAAAAATAGAGTACCTATTGTTATAGATGGATTTATAGCGTCAGCAGCAGCACTATGTGCTTGTAGGTTAAAACCTCTGTGCAAAAATTATATATTCTCATCACATTTATCAGCGGAACCTGCTGCTATACACATGTTAAAAGAAATAGGTGTAGAGCCTCTGCTTAATTTGAAAATGAGATTAGGTGAAGGATCTGGATGTCCATTAGCTTTTAACATAATTGAAGCTGCTATTTATACTATGGAAAACATGGGAACCTTTGAGGATGCTTCTTTAGATGTTAATGAATATATAGATATAAGAGAAAAATAAACACAAGGGAAGAGGTAAAGTGAAAAAGTAAGAACTATTATAATTGCTGAAGATTTAAAAAGAGATGAGGTTTTACAAGGAAATGAATATATACTTAGTTCGGCATGGGGAAACAGGTGAAAATGCAAAGGGAACTTATTACGGTAGTATGGATGTAGGGTTAAATGCAAGGGGAATTGCCCAAATAGAAACTTTGGCAAATTTTTTTAAAAAGGTAAATATAGATAAGGTTTATATAAGTGATACAAAAAGGGCACATGAAACAGCAAAAATTATATTAAGAGAAAATCCAATGGAGATAATCAAGGATGATAGATTGAAGGAAACTAATTTTGGAGATTTTGAGGGGAAAACCTTTGAAGAGATTTCTAAAAGGTATCCAAAGGAGTGCCAAGTATGGTCAAAGGATTGGAAAAACTTTAGACCGCCAAATGGAGAAACTTATGTGGAAATGTACAAAAGAGTTTCTGATTTTATGGATGAATTAAAAAAAATGAACTGTGATAATGTACTTATTGTAACTCATTCAGGAGTTATTAAAGGTATTTTATGCTATGTAATGGATGGAAATATAGATTTATTTTGGAAGTTTGCTTGTTCAAATGGAGATAGAGTTTTAATTAAATATGAATATGGAAATCTTTATTTGGATTCTATAACACACGCTTTATTAGTTGACTAGTTTGCTAGTGGAATAGAAGAAGTACAATTTAAAATTGAGTAGAAAATATTTTGAAGCTTTTGTAGGGAAAATTCAGTTACTATATTAGTGATTATGTGAGAAATGATTTAGTACTAGAATTATAGCATATAGGAAGGGGAGATTTTTAAAGTGAGTAAAGTGGTTTTAGTTACTGGTGGAAGTAGAAGTGGTAAAAGTAGCTTTGCAGAAAATTTGTTAAAGGATACAGATGATGTACTTTATATAGCTACTGCTATAGTTACAGATGGGGAAATGAAAGACAGAATAAAAAAACATAGGGAAAGTAGAAATGCAAAATGGGAAACCTATGAGGGATTTAAGGATTTAGACAAGGTTGTAGAAAAATGTAGCCATAAAAACATAATGCTAGATTGTGTTACGGTTATGATAACTAATTTGATGTTTGAGGAAAATAAAGACTTTGACAATATGTCTATGGAAGAAGTGGATGAGTTATTAATATATATAAAAGATCAGTTTAATAAGTTTATAAATAAAGCAAAGGAAAAGAATATAAATCTAGTTATGGTAACTAATGAAGTGGGAAGTGGATTGGTGCCAGAATATAAATTGAGCAGGATTTTTAGAGATATTGCAGGATTTACCAATCAATTTATAGCTAAAAAAAGCACTGAAGTTTATTTTACAGCTTGTGGATTACCGCTAAAACTAAAGTAATTATAAAATACTAATGTAACGAATGCAGCGTTAGTAGGGAATTCACTAGAGATTTTTTAAAACTAAAGTAATTGGAGATGAGTGCAGTGAAAGAATTTTTTAATAACTTTTTACTTTTTGTACAGTTTTTAACTAGAATACCTATAAATAAAAGCTTGCCTTGTGAAATGGAGAATTTTAAAAGGGGAATTATATTTTTCCCTGTAATTGGAGTTATAATTGGTGAGGTTCAATGGATAGCGGTATATGCTTTAAGTAGAATTTTACCTGTAAATATAGTTGCAGTTTTTGCAATAATAGCAGCACTTCTCATAACAGGTGCTCTTCATGTAGATGGATGGGGAGATGTGTTTGATGGATTTTTTTCCTTTAAAGGTGGGAGAGAAAAAATAATAGAGATAATGAAGGACAGCAGAATTGGAACTTATTCATGTATAGCCATAATTTGTAATTTTATTTTGAAGTATGCGGGGATATCAAATTTAATTTCTGGTGGTTTTAGTTTATGGATAATAGCAGTGCCTGTAATGGCAAAGTGTTGCGTAGTAATCATATGCTATATAGGAAATACTGCAAAAAAAACTGGTTCTGGCAATGTGTTCATAGGGAATGTAGATATTAAGGGGGTAATAATATCCTCTTTAATAGGAGCCCTTATAATATTGCCTATAGTAGGAGCATTAAACTTTTTAATAATTGCTATAGTGGATATATTTTTAACTTTATTGATAAATATGTTTTGTAAACATTATATAGGGGGACATACTGGAGATACTTTAGGTTTTACCAGTGAAGCTGTGGAAATAGTCACTTTAATAATTATGTCTGCTATTACTTTTTAGCTGAGTTATAATTATTAAAAGCAGATAATTAACTGCTATAAACTTATTATACTAGGGGTGTTTTTAATGAAAAATTCATATGTTCATGTATATACAGGAAATGGCAAGGGCAAAACTACAGCGGCTATAGGGCTTGCAGTTAGAGCAGCTATGGCTGGAAAAAAAGTTTATATAGGACAATTTATAAAGGGAATGAAATATAATGAGTGCAAGGTAGTAGAATACATACCCAATATAACTATAGAGCAGCTGGGTAGGGATTGTTTTATAAATAGAGATCCAGAGGAAGAGGACATACTAGCTGCAAAAAATGCTTGGGAAAAATGCAAGCATATTCTTAATTCCAAAGAATATTCCGTGGTTATATTAGATGAAATAACCATAGCATTTTACTATAAACTAATTGACTTAAAGGATGTAATAGATGCAATAAAAAATAGAAATGATCAAATAGAAGTAGTTATAACAGGTAGATATGCACCAAAAGAAATTATAGAAATGGCAGATTTAGTTACGGAAATGAAAGAAATAAAACATTATTATACCCAAGGAGTACTTTCTAGAGACGGCATAGATAAATGATTTAGAAAAAAAGGGAGCTGATAAAGTGAGTTTAGGTGGTAAAATAGCATTAGTTACAGGAGCTTCTAGAGGCATAGGTAGAAGTATTGCTATAGAACTTGCTAAAAGAGGGGCAAATGTTATAGTAAATTATAAAAAAGACCAAGAGGGAGCAGAAAAAACAATAGAATTGATTAATGAAAATGGTGGAAGAGGTTTTTTATATAAGGGTGACGTGAGTAGCTATTCATTTTGCAAAAATATGATTGAAGATATAATAAAAAGATTTTCTAAATTAGATATATTGGTTAACAATGCAGGTATATCAAAAGTAGGCTTGTTCATGGATTTAACAGAGGAAGAGTTTGATGAAATAATGAATGTAAACTTTAAGGGAGTATTTAACTGTTGTCATGCAGTGGTGGAGCATATGATAAGTAGAAAGCAAGGTACCATTGTGAATATTTCATCCATATGGGGCAATGCAGGGGCTTCTTGCGAAGTTATATATTCAGCATCCAAGGGAGCGGTAAACTCTTTTACAAAGGCTTTAGCAAAGGAATTAGCACCATCGGGCATTAGAGTTAATGCTGTGTCGCCAGGAGTTATAGATACCCAAATGAATAAATGTTTTTCTATTGAGGAAAAGGAAGCTTTGATTGAAGAAATACCTATGATGAGAATGGGTCAAGGAGAAGACATAGGAGAAGTAGTTGGATTTTTATGTGATGAATCTTCAAGATATATAACGGGACAAATAATAACGGTAGATGGAGGCTTTCTATAAAATATATGAAAAAAGTGGTAAAATATATTTAGAAAAGCTTAAGGGGGGATTATTTATGTGGGTATTAGTAGGTATAATTTTAACTTTAATAGTATTATTACTTGTGGCCGCTATATTGGGGGCTATAGTTTTACCAATAGCTGTGGTGGTATTTGTAATTGGTATAACTATAGCTATAATTTCTGCAGTGTTTAAATTTGTATTGGGAGTACCTTTTTTAATAGCTATTCTCATAATAGCAATAGTATATTATTTTGCTAAAAAATAGATTTTAATTTAATTAAATAAGGATAAAGAATATAAAATGCGGGTTTAAGTAGTACTTACCGCTTTTTATATTTTGCTTATATTTTAAATGTGGAGGAATTATTACATGGCTGGTAGTGATATAATAAAAGTTTCAGTAAGAGATTTGGTAGAATTTTTATATAGAACAGGGGATTTGGTATCTAGTTTTAAAGGAGCGTCTAGAAATTTAGATGCAATAAAAATTCATCAAAAAATTCAGAAAAAGGGCGGAGAAAATTATAACAAAGAATTTTATTTATGCCATACTTCGGATATAGATGGTATAAAAATAGAGATAAGTGGAAGAGCAGATGGTGTAATAATTTTAGAAAATGAAGTTATAATAGATGAAATAAAAACTACTACAAGACCCATAGATGAAATATATGAAGATTATAATTTAGCTCATTGGGCTCAGGCTAAGTGTTATGGGTTTATATACGCTGATGAAAATTCTCTAAGCAGTTTAAAGATTCAACTTACATATTATTCTTTTATAGATGAGGATATAAAGACATTTATAAAGGAATTTTCTTTTGAAGAGTTAAAAGATTTTTTTCATGAAATGCTAAATAGATATTTAAAATATGCAAAAATGAGGCAAGATTGGGAAAGCGTTAGAGATAATTCCATAAGGGATTTTAAATTCCCATTTGGTAATTATAGAAAGGGTCAGAGGGAATTTGCTATAGGGGTATATAAAACTTTACAAAAGGGTAAAAAGCTATTTGCTGAGGCACCAACAGGTACAGGAAAAACCTTGGCTACCTTATTTCCTAGTATAAAGGGCATGGGAGAGGGGATTTGTTCCAAGATATTTTATTTAACAGCTAAAAATATGGGTAAGATAGCTGCTGAAAATACTATGGATTATATGCTGGAGCATGGTCTTAAAATAAAGACGGTTTCATTAACTTCTAAAGAAAAGATATGCTTTAAAGATAAAAATTGTGATCCCGATGTATGTCCCTATGCTAAAGGGCATTATGATAGAGTGGCAGATGCCTTAGAAGAAATTTTTCAAAAGGAAAATTTAATAAATGATGAGAAAATTAAAATATATGCTGAAAAATACCAAGTATGTCCTTTTGAGTTTTCTCTTGATTTATGCAATTGGGCTGATTGTATAATTTGTGATTATAATTATGTGTTTGATCCTAGAGTTTATTTGAGAAGATTTTTTGATTCGTATAATGACTATGTAATTTTAGTAGATGAAGCGCATAACCTAGTAGATAGAAGCAGAGAAATGTATTCTGCTGAATTGAGTAAAAGGGATATGATGAATTTAAAAAAAATAGTAAAAGAAAAAATACCAGATTTATATAAAAATTTAAATAAAATAAACTCATTTTTTCTTAAAAATAAAAAAGAGATAGAGGGAGAATATTATATAAATAAAAGTCTACCAGAAGGTATTCATTCTTTAACTAGGAAGTTTTTAAACATATGTGATAAATGGCTCAGTAGGGAGGAGGATTGGGAATTTAAAGATGAGCTTTTAGAGGTGTATTTTAATGTAAATAGATTTTGTAAGGTTTGCGAATGGTATGGAGAACAGTATGTAAGCTATTTTAAAAAGCAAAAGGATGATATTGTATTGAAGTTATTTTGTTTAGATCCATCTAAATTTATAGAATCCTTTGGCAAAGTAGTTAAATCCACTATATTTTTTTCTGCCACCTTAGCTCCAATGGATTATTATATGAATGTACTTAATGGTGATGGGGAAAGTTATAAATTAAGGCTTAAATCTCCCTTTCCAGAGAAAAATTTATGTTTAATAATAGATAATAAAATTTCAACTAAATATTCTCAAAGAAAATTTACATATGACCAAGTAGTACAGGATATATACCAAGTGATTAAATCTAAAAAAGGAAATTATTTAATTTTTGCGCCTTCCTACGAATACATGGAAATACTATACCAAAAGTTTATGGATTTAAATTTGGAAGTTCAATGCATAAAGCAAGAATATAGCATGGAAGAGGAAGAAAAAGAGAAGTTTTTGGGGAATTTTACTGAAGGGAAGGATGAGACTTTAGTAGGGTTTGTTGTAATGGGAGGAATGTTTGGAGAAGGAATAGATTTAACTGGAGACAAACTAATAGGAGCAGTGGTAGTAGGAGTTGGCATGCCTCAAATTTGTGTAGAAAGAGATTTAATAAGAAATTACTATGATGAAAAAAATTCAAAAGGGTTTCAATATTCATATATATATCCAGGAATGAATAAAGTTATGCAAGCATCAGGAAGAGTAATAAGAAAGGAAACTGATAAGGGTGCTGTACTCTTAATAGATACTAGATTCGGCACAGGTGCCTATAAAAGCTTATTTCCTAAGCATTGGCATGCTAAATTCAAAAGTAATCAGGAGGATATTATAAAATCATTAAAGGAGTTTTGGGATTCCAAATAGATAAAATTATGACTTTGGCAAAAGAAATATATAAATTTTCATAAATAAAAACCATGCATATAAATAGATTTATTTTATACATGGTTTTTTTATATAGTAATCTTATATATTTTATGACATAAACTTTTTTAGTTTAAATGAACTTTTGCATATAAAATTTAAATTTTATATTGGAAAGTCTTATTTTATCACTGCGAAAGTTGGAATTTTGGTATACTTATTTAATAGGTATGTATATATTAATGACATATTCATCCAGGTTAGGGTCACAATAAGCATTATCATATTCTTCTATATCAGGTAATGTAGAATGTTCATAAGATGAATTTGGTAGCCATATACCATATATATATTCGTAAGTTTGTCCTAAACTGTTAAGAGATCCTTTGTGAGTAAATATGGCGTATTTAGAAAAAGGTATTATCTTGCAAATCATATTTTCAGGAACTTCTTCAGAATTAGCAACCTTTACAGAAGATATATAAGAAAATTTAGAGCTGCCTGGAAACAATTTGCATATACCGTAGCTCTTTTGTTCATCTATTCTATTTTTAATTTCTTCCATTCTAGGATAAAAGCTATTCCAAAGTTTTTTTAATTCATCGTGTTGGTTTTTACCAAAATATTTAGTTCCTATTATTTTAAAAGTATCTAATTCCACTATTTTAGGTTCAGATAATTCCATAAAGTTCCCTCCCAATATATGAAATGGTATAGAAAACAAATTGAATCTAGCATACATTATACACTAATAAGCGAAAAAATAGTAGCTGAGTTTTAAAATAATTATAAGTTATTTATTTAACTTTGGTACATGGATTTTAAGCGCTACATTATTTTTGAATTTCTATTTTATAATTGTGAAAATTGAATTATTTAAGATTAACATATTTACCAAATATATTTTGTAAAAATTGAAAGAAACAACTTGAATAAATTCATATATTTTGGTATAAATATAATATAACTTCTTTAAAGACAGTGTTATTCATTGATTGAATGTGAAAAACTTAAGTAACTAATATACAGAAAATTTTAAAAATGGATAAAAAATTAACAGGTTAATTCAATGCCTGAAAGTTTATTATCTTTGGGGGTGTATTTATCATGAGTAAAAAAAATAAGGACGCTTTGGTAGTAGGGCTAGCCCTGTTTGCAATGTTCTTTGGAGCGGGAAATTTAATATTTCCACCAGAGTTAGGTATGCAATCTGGATCCAAATGGATATTATCTGCTATAGGATTTTTCTTAACAGGAATAGGAATGCCGCTTTTAGGAATAATGGCTGTATCTAGGGCTGGAGGTAGTATTGATAAACTTTGCAGTAAAGTAAGTCCAACCTTTAGTAAAATACTAGGAACTATAATAGTTCTTTGCATTGGACCTTTTCTAGCTATTCCAAGAACCGGTGCCACAACCTTTGAAATGGGTATAAAACCAATTTTCTCAGGAGTAAATTCTATTATATTTTCTATAATTTACTTTTCAGTAACTTTATTCTTTGTTATAAAACCATCACAGATAGTAGATAAGATTGGTAAAATATTAACACCAGCGTTATTGGCAGTATTAGCAATTATAATATTTAAAGGAGTAACGTCTCCTATGGCAGTACCTGGAACTCCGGTTTTGAAAAATGCTTTTTCTAGTGGATTTGTAGGCGGATATCAAACTATGGACGCTATGGGGTCTATACTTATGGCTAGTATAGTTTTGAAAAGCCTTATAGATAAGGGATATAAGGAGCAAAAGGTTCAAATGAAGTTAGCTTTTAGAGCATCTTTAATAGCTGCAGTAGGTTTGGCTTTTGTATATGGAGGCTTATTATACCTTGGTGCTACAGGAAATACAGTTTTCCCACAGGATATAACTAAAACTCAATTAGTTATGAATATTGCTGAGAGAACATTAGGTGGGTTTGGTTCAATAGCACTAGCTATATGTGTTACATTAGCATGTTTAACCACATCCATAGGACTTACAGCTACTACAGGAAACTATTTTAATGAACTTACAAAAGGTAAAGTTAGTTACGAAAAAATAGTTATAATAACTACTGTTATAAGTGCTGTGTTAGCTAATGTAGGGGTAGAAAAAATAGTTAGATTATCAATGCCTGTACTTGTGGCAGTATATCCAATAACTATAGTTTTAATAATAATGAATATGTTTGATAACTTAATACATAATAAAGGTGCATATATTGGAGCTGTTTATGGAGCTTTATTTGTAAGTTTATTTGATGCAATGTCTGCATTAGGATTTAATACATCCTTTATAGGCAGATTTATGAATATAATTCCATTATCAAATCAAGGTTTTGCTTGGATAGTTCCATCTATAATTGGAGGAGTGCTGTTCAGCTTAATTAAAAAGAAAGAAGAGGGGTTAGTGGAAGAATAATTAAAGTGGGGAATAAAATATGTATACTTGGGATTGTTTGGCTCCTAGATTTATAGTCTTTAAATATATGATAAGATGGTATATAGATAAGTTCGGAATGTTTTGTTATGTAACTATATTTGTAGGAGTTATTTTAATAGCACTTTTAAGGGCTGTTATATTAGATATAAAAATGAAGGAATATGACAGAGTAATAATGATAATTATCTTTACACTTATATTAATTGGAGGATTATTAGGAGTGGGTATGGATATGTATAATGGAAGTGTTTCTATACCGTAATTCTTAATTTAGTATTATATTTAGATACTAAGTACTTGGTGCATTTTAGCAAATAGGAAGGTGTTGAGGATTAATATTTAGGTAATAGAAAGTCTGCTGTGGTGAAATAATACCATGGTAGACTTTTTTTACTGGGAAAGAAATTTGCATTATGTGATTATATAATTTATCCGATGACTAGCTGCCGTAACACTCCCACTTCTAACAAAGTGGGAGATAACGGCAGCTACGTCCCTGGATAACGATCTCTTAGCTTCAGATGGAGTGAAAACTCCATCTGAAGGTTAGAGCTCTGTTTATATAATGGAAATTTGATATAATAGTATTAAATGAAATAAGCAAGGAAAATGGAATATATAAAAAATGTGGATGGTGAAGATATGAGTTTAAAATTTATATATGGTAGAAGTGGTAGTGGAAAAAGTTACTTTTGCACGGAAAGTATAAAAAAAGCTTTAGATAAAGGAAATGATAATAAAATAATATTATTAGTACCAGAGCAATTTTCTTTTCAAGCAGAAAAGAATTTAATCCAAAAGGTAGGTGCTACCGGTATTTTAAATGTTGAAGTTTTGAGCTTTAAAAGACTTGCCCATAGAGTATTTAATGAAGTAGGCGGATTAATTCATAAAAACATGGATGACTCCGGTAAATGTATGCTTATATACAAGATTATGATGGATATGAAAGAAGAATTACAGGTATTTAATACTGCGGCTAAACAGCAGGGATTTGCAGCAGTAATTGCAGATTTAATAACAGAGTTTAAAAATTATAATGTAACTCCAGAGGTACTTATGGAAACTGCAAATTCCATAGAAGGGGATGAATTTTTAAGGAAAAAAACAAGGGATATAGGAATTATATATAGCAAATTTGAAAGCTTAATAAATAAAGGATATATAGACCCAGAAGATTATCTTACAATACTCTATAATAAAATAGATGATTATAGCCCTATTAAAAATAGTGAAATATGGATAGATGAATTTAACTATTTTACACCGCAGCAATATAGAATAATGGAAAAAATTTTAAAACTAGCTAAGAGGGTAAATATAACCTTATGCATGAACACCAGTAAAGATAAGGGCATGGATGGAGGAGTATTTAATTTAGTAGAAAAAACAGAAAAAAGACTTATAGAAATAGCTATGAATAACAATATAGCCTTAGATAAACCAGTAGAACTTTGGAAAAAGCCTTATCCAAGATTTAAAAATAGTAGGGAGATTTCCTATTTAGAGAGTAACTTTTTTAACTATAACTGTGAAGTTTACAAGAATGACACAAGGGATATAAAAATATTAAGAGGTAGCAATTTATATAGTGAAGTGGAGCAAGTGGCCAAAGACATAGTTAGACTTTGTAGAGATAGAGGATTTAGATTTAAGGACATAGCGGTGGTCAGTAGAGATCTGTCCATTTATGAGAATACTGTAAAAGCTATTTTTTCAGAGTATGAGATACCTAATTTTATAGATAAGAGGAAAGAAATTGACGACAATCCTTTAATAGTATTAATAAAAGCATCTATAGAAATATTTACAAAAAATTGGTCTTATCAATCTATGTTTAGATATTTAAAAACAGGATTATTGGATATAGATGAAGAAGAGATATTTTTACTTGAAAATTATGTTTTAGCTTGTGGAATAAAGGGAAAGACTAAATGGACTGGAGATAAAAAATGGGATAATTTTATAAATTATAATTTTGAGAAAGAAGTAGATGATGAGGAAAAGGAAAAGGTTTTAGAAAGGATTAATGAAATAAGATATAAAGTATCTAAACCACTTTATGAATTTTGGAAAAACATTCACGGAAAACATAAAGGGGTTCATATATGCACTGCTGCTTTTGAATTTTTATGCAATATAGGAGTTCCTGAGAAAATAGAGAGCTGGGTAGAGAAGTTCAAAAAAGAAGGTAATCAACAATTAAGCAGGGAATATAGCAGTATATGGAATTTAGTAATGGAACTTTTAGATGAAGTGGTAGAAGTAGTAGGGGAAGAAGAATTATCTTTAGAAGAATTTGTGGACATTATAACCATAGGGTTTAATCAAAACAAAATGGGACTCATTCCACCAGCTTTGGATCAGGTTTTGATAAGCAGCGTAGATAGAATCAAAAGTCATAATATAAAAGCTTTGTATATAATAGGCGTAAATGATGGAGTATTTCCTAGAGGTAACTGGGAAGAGGGTGTATTTACGGATTTAGATAGAATTGCATTAAGAAATTCAGGTATAGAGCTAGCTAGTGATACCAAAACAAAAGCTTTGGAAGAACAATTTTTAATATATTCATCTTTGACTATAGCATCAGATTATTTAAGAATAAGTTATTCTGTTGCAGATCATGAAGGCAAAGCCTTGAGACCATCCATGATAATATCTAGACTAAAAAGAATTTATTCAAAAATAGAAGAAGGAGAGGAAACAGAAGAAAGAGAAAACAGCATAGAAAACATATATAGACCAGTGCCTACTTTTAATAAATTAATAACTCTTATGAGGAAAGATAGCAGCTTAAATACTGCAGATCCTGTTTGGAAGCAGGTGCATCTTTGGTATAAAAATAATGAACATTGGAGAGAAAACTATAAAAGGGTTATTTTAGGTTTTAAATATGATAATCAAATGAAAAAATTAAATAAGGACAGTGTGGAAAAATTGTACGGTAAAAATATTAGACTTTCTGTGTCTAGATTAGAAAGATATGTAGAGTGTCCCTTTGCATATTATGTTCAATATGGACTAAAAGCTAAAGAAAGAAAGATATTTAAACTTAGTTCTCCAGATATAGGTACATTTATGCATAAAGTTATAGATGATTTTTCAGAAGAAGTAGAGAAAAGTGGAATGCATTGGGGGGATTTATCTAAAGAATGGTGTGAAAAAAATATAAATATTTCTGTAGATAAAATTGTAAATGAAACCTCTGGATCTATCTTAAATAGTTCAGCTAGATATAGATATCTTATGGAAAGACTTAAAAAAGTTTTACTTAGAGCGGTTTGGCTTATAGTAAACCACATGAAAAAAAGTGGATTTGAGCCTTTAGGATATGAAATGGTATTTGGAGAAGATGGGGATTTTCCACCTATGGAAATAACACTTTCTGATGGTCAAAAGGTAAGCTTAATAGGAAGAATAGATAGGGTTGATAAATTAATTGCAGATGAAGGAGTATTTTATAGAATTATAGATTATAAATCAGGCAATAAGGATTTTAAACTTTCAGATGTGTATTATGGACTTCAAATACAGCTTATAACCTATTTGGATGCAATAATAAATGCAGGTAACAGTGAAAAAGAACTTCCATCACTGCCAGCGGGAATTTTATACTTTAAATTGCAAGATCCAATTATAAAGGGAAATAAAAATTTAACAGAAGAAGAAATAGAAAAGGCTATTATGAAAGAACTTAGAATGAAAGGATTAATATTACAGAATACTGAAATAGTAAAAGAGATGGACAGGGATTTGGAGGGTATTTCTCTTATAATACCAGCAGAAATCAAGAAGGACGGTAACTTAAGCAGCAGATCTTCCACAGCAACTAGAGAACAATTTGAAGAGCTTAGGGAACATGTAAGAAATAATTTAATTAACACTTGTAAAGAGATGTTAGATGGGGAAATAGGAATAAAACCTTATAGAAAGAAGGAAAGCGTACCTTGTAAATTCTGCCTTTTCTCAGCCATATGTCAATTTGATAATTCTATAGAAAGCAATAAATACAATGTGTTAAAGGAATTAAAAGATCAGGAAGTATGGGACAAATTAGATGAAGAGTTAGGGACAAAAGCTTCAAGAGAGGGTGATAATTAATGGCAGGGGTAAAATGGACTAAAGAACAACAACAGGCTATTTATACAAGAAACTGTAATCTCCTAGTAGCAGCTGCAGCTGGCTCAGGTAAAACTGCGGTATTAGTTCAGAGAATAATAAATATAATTACGGATTTAAATAATCCTGTGGATATAGATAAACTTTTAGTAGTAACTTTTACTAATGCAGCAGCATCAGAAATGAGGGAAAGAATAGCAGCAGCTATTATTGATAGATTAGAAAAAGAGCCTAATTCTCAAAAACTTCAAAGGCAATTGACTCTTTTACCTAAGGCAAATATAACTACCTTGCACTCCTTTTGTTTAGATATAATAAGGAATAATTTCCATATTATAGGCTTAAATCCTGATTTTAGGATTAGTGATGCCACAGAGAATGTTCTTTTAAAACAGGAAACCTTGGAGGATTTATTTGAAAAAAAATATGAAATGGAAAACAATGAGGAGTTTTTAAATCTTGTACAGATTTATTGCGGTGACAGAGATGATAGAAATCTTCAAGATATGGTGCTAGATTTATATAATTTTTCCACATCCTTTCCTTGGCAGGAAAAATGGTTAATGGAAGCTGCAGAAAAATTTAATGTAGATAATATAGATCTGAAAGCATTATCTGGTATTAAAAGCTATCTAAAATATATATCTGAGGAAATAAGAGCACTGGAAAAAAATTTATATATATGCATAGAAATAATAGGGGAAGAAGAATCTCTACAACCATACAAAGAAAATATCAATGAGGATTTATCTATATTGAATAACTTAATAGATGTATCAGAAAAAGACTGGGATAGTTTTGTTAAAGAAATAAAAAAGGTTAACTTCAGCAGTTTAAAAAGGTGTAAAAAGGGTGCGGATAAAGTTAAGCAGGATAATATTAAAAAATTAAGGGAAGAAGTTAAAAAAGGGATTAATTCTATAAAGGAAGAGATGTCACCTTTCAGCTATGAGGATGTATTAGAGGATTTTAAATGCTTGTATCCTATAATATATAGTCTTTGTAATTTGACCATTGAGTTTTCAGAAGAATTTTCAAGGAGTAAAAGAGAAAGAGGGCTCATAGATTTTAATGATTTTGAGCATATGTGTCTTAAAATATTAACTAAAGATGAGGATGGAGAAGTAGTTCCATCAGAAGTAGCAAAAGAATTACAAAATAAATATGAAGAAATATTAGTAGATGAGTATCAAGATACAAATACTATACAGGAAGCCATAATAAACATTGTAAGCAGAAGGGAAAATCCTAATGTTTTTATGGTAGGTGATATAAAACAAAGTATCTATAGGTTTAGACAGGCAAAACCAGAAATATTTTTAGATAAGTATAATAGCTATTCAGAGGAGGAGGGGAATCTTTATAGAAAGGTGCTTTTGTATAAAAACTTTAGAAGTAGAAAAGAAGTTATAAAGGGGATAAATTTTATATTTAATCAAATAATGAGTGAAAGCATTGGCGAACTTGAATATGATCAGAAAGAAGAATTAAATTTAGGAGCGGATTATAAAGAAGAAAGTGAAGATTTTAAAGTAGGTGGACCAGTAGAACTACATTTAATAGAAAATAGTGTAACAGAAAATAACAATGAAAGGGAAATTTCAGAGGAAGTACTAGAAGAAGGTGTGGAAGAGGATAATCCTTCAAATATACAAATTGAGGCTAGAATGGTAGCAAAAAGGATCAATGAGCTTATAGATAATAAAAATGAAAAGTTTAAGGTTTTTCATAAGGATAGTGGAGAATACAGGGATGTAACCTATAGAGATATAGTGGTTTTGCTTAGAAGCACACAAAAATGGGCACCAGTGTTTATGGAGGAATTTAAGGAAAAGGGAATACCGGTTTATGCAGATACAGGTACTGGATATTTTCAAACTATAGAGATAAAAACTATGCTAAGTTTACTTCAAGTAATAGATAATCCAATACAGGATATACCTTTATTGGCTTTAATGAATTCACCAATAGGCGGCTTTACTCAAGAGGAATTAATAGAAATAAAAATAAATAGTAAAGAAGATAGTTACTATGAAAAAATGATGGATATAGTGAAGGATTTTAAAACTACTTCTACAGAAATAAGCTATAGTGAAGAACAACTAGTAGAAGATATATTTGAAGAACAAGAGAAACAAATCTATATATGTAATGATAGTTCAATAAAAGTAGATATCAATTTATTAAATAAGATAAAAGAATTTTTAATAAATATGGAGATGTGGAGGGAAAAGTCCATTCACATGCCTTTAGATGAATTTATATGGTTTTTATATAAAAGTACGGGATATTATGGATATGTAGGGGCTATGCCTGGTGGAGAGCAAAGACAGGCAAATTTAAAGATGTTATTTCAAAGGGCTAAACAGTATGAAAGCACCAGCTACAAGGGTCTATTTAATTTTATAAGCTTTATAAATAGACTAAAAGAAAGCAGTGGAGATATGGGCAGTGCTAAAATCATTGGGGAAAATGAAAATGTAGTTAGAATAATGAGTATACACAAAAGTAAGGGACTTGAATTTCCAGTGGTTATTGTAGCTGGCATGGGTAAAAAGTTTAATATGATGGATATTAATAAAAGATTGTTACTTCATCAAGAATTAGGATTTGGTCCTGACTGCATAAATTTAGAAAAAAGAATAATATATCCTTCCTTAATGAAGGGAATAATAAAGAAAAAAATAAAAATAGAGAATCTTTCAGAAGAGATGAGGGTTTTATATGTGGCACTTACTAGGGCAAAGGAAAAACTAATAATAACTGGAATGGTAAAAGATTTAGAAAAAGCTATAAATAAATGGCATTTCAGTATAGAAAAAGACAGTATAAAATTATCAGCACACCATAGAGCTAATGCAGATAATTATTTAGATTGGATAGTTCCATGTGTAATGCGACATGAACAAGGGGAGCAGCTTTTGATAAAGGGAGACATAAAAAATATAAAAACCTTGAAGAATGAATCCAACTGGAGAGTGAAGGTTTGGTCAAGAGGTCAGTTGTTGAATGTAGAGGAAACAAACTTGGAAGAATTTAAAACTACTTATGAAGATGACAATAGTATAAAACTTGAAGAAAGCATCTACGATCAGGTAAATAAGAAATTAAATTATAAATATGCATATGAAGAATCACAGGAAATGCCAACGGTAATAACAGTTACAGAGCTTAAAAGAAAATTTCAAGAGGTTTTAGAGGAGGATTATGGCTCTAGTACGTTTATTCCTAAATTGGTGAAAAAGCCATTATTTTTACTAGATAAGAAGGGCTTAACACCGGCGGAAAAAGGTACTGCTATGCATGCTGTTATGCAGAGAATTTCTTTTGATAGAGTAGAAAACTATGAGGACATAGAAAGTCAAATAAATACTATGGTTCAAAAGGAATTTATTACAGAGGAAGAGGGAAAATCCGTAAATATAAACAAGATAATAGAATTTTTCAATTCCCCAATAGGTAAAAGAATGCAAAATGCTCAAAGGGTGTACAGGGAAGTGCCATTTCATATGGATATAAAAAGTACTGAAATTTACAAAGAATTACCTAAAGAGTTATATGAGCAGGAAAAGATAATGCTTCAAGGTATAATTGATTGTTATTTTGAAGAGGATGGAAATATAATACTTCTTGACTACAAAACTGATTATGTAGAAAATATAGAAGAGATAAAGGAAAGGTATAAAGTACAAATAGAATATTACGCTAAGGCTCTTCAAAGTGTAACAGGCAGGAGAGTAAGTGAAAAATATCTATATTTGTTTTATAATAATAGCATAGTGGCAATATAATATATTAACTAATAGTAAGGAGCGATTTTTTAATGAATATAGAAATTATGACCATAAATCAGTTTAAGGCAGGAAGCAGAGTGGATGGATTTTTCTTAATAAAATCAGTGGAGTGTAAATCATCCAGTAACAATAAAAAATATTTAGATTTTACTCTTGCAGATAGAACTGGAGAAATAAATGCAAAGCTTTGGAATGTTACTGAAGAAGACGAAGCGTACAGTGCTAATAGGCTTGTAAAAGTTAGGGGGATGGTTACTGAGTGGCAAAATGCTCTTCAATTTAAAATAGAAAAAATAAGAGAAGTAATGGATGAAGATGGTGTGAATATAACGGATTTTGTACCAGTGGCACCATATACTTCAGAAGATATGTATAATGATGTATTAGAATATATTAATAAAATAAATAGCGAAGAAATAAAAAAATTGGTTAACTATATTTTAGAGGAATACAAGGAAACTTTAATGTATTATCCAGCAGCTAAAAGTAACCACCATTCTGTAAGGGGAGGCCTTTTATATCATATAACAACAATGCTTAAAGCTGGGGAAAGGTTATGTGAGGTATACACATTTTTAAATAAAGATCTGCTTTATTCAGGAATAATACTTCATGATATATCAAAGATGGAAGAGATGGCTTCTAGTGAGCTGGGAATAGTAAGTGAATACACCATAGAGGGACAGCTTTTAGGGCATATAGTAATGGGAGTAAAGAAAATAGAAACTGTTGCAGAAAAATTAAATATAAACCCAGAAATAAAAATGCTTTTAGAGCATATGGTACTTTCACATCACTACGAGCCAGACTATGGTAGTCCTAAAAAGCCTATGATTCCAGAAGCTGAAATGCTTCATAGATTAGATGACATGGACGCTAAAATGTATGACATGAAAAAGGCATTAGAGGATGTGGAGCCAGGCAGTATGTCTGATAGAGTTTGGTCTTTGGAAAAGAGAGTTATCTATAAGGCTAGGGAATTTTAAAAGGGGTGATTTTGTGAAGTTTATTCATACTTCCGATTGGCATTTGGGAAAAATGTTAGAGGGATACAGTAGGTTAGATGAACAAGAGAAATTTATAGAAGAATTTGTAGATATAGTAAACCATGAGGACCCAGATATGATAGTAATATCTGGGGACATATACGATAATAGCAATCCTCCAGCAAGAGCGGAGGGTTTGTTTTATAAAGCACTTAGGGAGATAAGCTGTAATGGTAAAAGAGTGGTTTTGGTTATTTCAGGAAACCACGACAATCCAGACAGACTGGAAGCAGCATCTCCTATTGCCCACCAGCAGGGAATAGTACTTTTAGGAACACCTAGAAGTGTAGCCAGCACTGGCAAGTGTGGGGAGGCTAATATAATAGATGCAGATGAGGGTTATTTTGAGATAGAGATAAAGGGAGAAAAAGCTGTTATTATTGCAATGCCATATCCTAGTGAAAAGAGATTAAATGAAATTATATCAGACAAACTATCTGAGGAGGAAAGGCAAAAGGATTACTCAGAAAAAATAGGAGATATATTTTTAAAGTTGTCAGAAAAATTTAGAGAAGATACTATAAATTTAGTGGCATCTCACTTATTTGTTTTAGGTGGAGAAAGTTCTGATTCTGAAAGACCTATTCAATTAGGGGGGAGCCTTACAGTAGATGCCAATAAATTACCTCAAAAGGCTCAATATATAGCACTAGGACATCTACATAAACCTCAAAAGGTAAAGGGCACCGATGGAAGAATAAGATATTCAGGAGCACCTATTCAGTATAGTAAAAGTGAAAGAAATAATGCTAATTGTGCTTATATAGTGGAAGTATCCAAAGGTAAAGAAGCGGAAATAAGGGAAGTTTATTTTAAAAATTACAAGCCTATAGAAGTTTGGAAATGCCATGGGGTAGAAGAAGCGATAAATATGTGTAAAGAAAACAGTGATAGAGATGTTTGGGCTTATATAGAAATATACACGGATAGAGTAATTCTTCAAGAAGAAATAAAAGAAATGAAGAGTTATAAAGATGATATAGTTCAAATACTTCCTAAAATTCAAGGAGAAGATGAGGAAGAGGTATATGAAAATTTAACGGAAAAAAGTATGGAAGAAGTTTTTAAGGAATTTTATAAATATGAAAGAAAAGTAGAACCGGATAAGGACTTATTGGAGTTGTTTTTAAGTATAGTCAATGAGCATGAAGAAGAGGTGATGGAAAATGAAACCTATACTTCTGAAAATTAAAGGCTTAAATAGCTTCGTTCAGGAACAAAAGATACCTTTTGATAAGCTAACGGAAAAAGGTTTTTTTGGCATATTTGGACCTACAGGCAGTGGGAAATCTACCATATTAGATGGCATAACTATGGCTTTATATGGAAAAATTACTAGGGATAATAAAGGATTTATAAACTCAGAAAGTGATAGATTAGAAGTAAGCTATACTTTTTCCATTGGATTAGGTGACAATATTAAAGAGTATCAATGTGATAGATGTATAAAAGTGGACAAAAATGGTGGATACAAAACCACTTTAGCTAGAATATATAAATTAAATGGAGAAAACAATGAAGTAATAGCAGAGGGTGCGGTAAATGTCAGAAATGCAGTGGAAAGCATAATAGGACTTTCTGTAGATGATTTTACTAGATCCGTAGTGCTTCCTCAAGGTAAATTTAGTGAATTTTTAAAACTAACTGGTCTAGATAGAAGAAGTATGTTAGAAAGAATATTTAAACTAGAACGTTATGGAAGAGGACTTAGGGATAAAATTAAAAAACTAAAGGAACAGGAAGAAAAAAAATTAATAGAGCTAAATGGAGAATTAAACAGATATAATGATGTATCTAAAGAAAAAGTAGATATTTTAAAAGAAGAATTAAAAGTTTTAGAGGAAAAAGAAGAAACATTAAAGAAGGAAAAAGAAAAAATAGATAAGTTATATGAAGAGTACACTACTTTGTGGAATACCAAAAAAGAACTTCAAAACTATATTCAGCAGCAAAGTGAATTGGTGAAAAGAGCAGAAGACATTGAGAATAAAAAGGTAAAATTAGAATATGGAAAAAATGCTTTCAATATTAAGCCTTTTATAGATGAAGTTAAAAACACTGAGGATAGTGTAAAGATAAATAAAACTAAATTAAAAGAAAAAGAAGAACTTTTAATAGATATAAATCAAAAGCTTTTATTGCTTCAAAGGGAATATGAAGTTGCATTAGAAAATCAAAGAGAAAAAACTCCAAAGTTAGTTAAAAAGGCTACAGAGCTAGCTAGAGCAGTGGATATAAATAAAAGAGTAAAGGAAGTTGAAAAGGAAAGACAGGAATTAAGAAGTAAGTACGACAATTTAAATAAAAAGATAAAATCTTTAGAGGCAATTTTATTAGATATAACTACAAAACGAGAAGCTTTAATTAATGATTTAGATGAATTAGAAAAAAGTTTAACTAATAAGACTATATCACCAGAGTACAGAAATTCCATATATAGTGCCTATGATAAGTATTGCAAATATAAAGAACTAAATGCAAATATAATTTTATTAAATGAAAAATATAATACCTTTAGCGAGAACATAAAGAATAATGAAAAACAGTTTATAGAAATAAAGAATAAAAAGATAAATTTAGATGGTTCAATAAATGCTTTAATAGAAAATAGAGAAGCTATTCAAAAGAATTGTCCAGGAGATGGGGAAACTTTATTAAAAGCTCAGCAGGAAGTGACCTCAGTAAGAGAAAGAACAGAAAAGATATTGATATGTTTAGATACTAAGGGAACATTGGATAAAAAATATGAAGATATTTTGTTAAAAAAGAAGGAACTTCAAGAAAAAATTAATTCTTTAAATTTAGAGTATGACCATGAGATAAATGAGCTTAAAAATAGTGAAAAATTATTTAAGGAAAAGTACAATGAAAACATTGCAGCAATGCTAGCAAAGGAATTACAAGAAGGAAACCCTTGTCCAGTATGTGGATCTGTTCACCATGTGAAAAAAGCTAATTTTATAAGTGAAAATGAATTAAAGCATATGGAAGAGTTAACTAAAGAATTAAAGGAAAAATGTGAAGTTCTCAAGGAAAATATTAATCATTATAATATTAACATGGCAGCAGTTGATAGAGATAAGCAGTATTTAGAGGAAGAACTTAAAAAAGTAAATAAAGAATTAGAAGGAATAGGTATAGAAAAGTTACAAGAAGAAGTAAAGGCTAAAGAAGTCCATTTCACTAATTTGAGGGAAAAAATAAACAAGTGGAATGAAGAACTTAATAATTTAGAGAAGGATTTAGAGTATAAGAGAGAAGAAAAGGCTTCTATTGATAAAATGTATACATCTTTAGAGGAAAAAATAAGTGCTGCGCAGTATAATTTGAAAAGCATAAATGAGGATTTAAAAGATGCAAATGGAAAGTGCTCTAATGTATTTAAAGAATATACAGACATTATAAAAGTATTAGAGGTAGAAAATATAGAATTAGAAATAAATAAGATAAAATCTTGGGATGAAGAGATTGTTAAACTTAAAAAACAAGAAAAAGAAAAAAGAAGTGCAGTAGATAAATTAAATTTACAAAGGGAAGAAATACAAAGAGAAGTATCAAATTTACAAAGTGAAAGAGCACAAATAACTCAAAGTGGAACAGAGAAAAAGAATTTTATAGATGAATATGGAGAAGAAGTAAAAAGAATATGTGGAGAAGAGGAGCCTGAGGAATCTATATTAAAGGTTAATAAGGAAATAGACTATATAAACACTACTGAAAAGTCTCTAAGAGATAAATTAGAATTAAAAAAGAATGAAAAAAATAATTTCGACAAAGAAAAATCCAGCTTGGAGAAGAACTTAGAGACTTTAAATGGCATATTAAAGAATCAAAAAGAAAATTTATACATTAAATTAAAGGAGTATAGTTTTGAAGATGAAAAACAGGCTTTAGAGTGCTTTATAACTAAAGAGCATATAGAGAACCTTCAGCAAATAATAAGTAAATATGAAGATGACAAAATAAAATTAGAAGATAATATAAAAAGATTAGAAGATAAACTCAGTGGCAGTGACATTACTGAAGAAAAGTGGCAGCAGACAAAGGAGTATAAACTTCAATTACAAGAGAATTTAAATGAGTGTATAGAGATGAAGGCTCAAAAGAAAAAGGAATTAAATGATACCATAAGAGATTTAGAAAAAGTCATGGGCCTATTAGAAAAAAGGGAAAAGTACCAACACAAATACAGCTTATGTGAAGAACTAGATGATTTAGTAAAGGGAAATAAATTTGTAGAATTTGTGGCTATGAATGAACTTAAATACATAGCTATAGAGGCTTCAAAAAGGTTGAAAAGTATTACAAAGGGTAGATATGCTTTAGAAATAGATGTGGATGGTAACTTTATAATGAGGGACGACTTTAATGGAGGTGCTAGAAGGCATACAAGCACTTTATCAGGAGGGGAAACCTTCTTAACCTCTCTATCTTTAGCTCTAGCCCTTTCGTCTCAAATTCAGTTAAAAGGCAGTGCGCCACTACAATTTTTCTTCCTAGATGAAGGTTTTGGAACCTTAGACAATAATCTTTTAGATGTTGTAATGACTTCGCTAGAAAAACTTAGAAGTGAAAACTTATCAGTAGGAATTATAAGTCATGTGGATGAATTAAAAAATAGAGTTCCAGTTAAGCTGATAGTAAATGCTCCAGTGTCAGGAGTAAGTGGAAGTGAAGTAAAAGTAGAATATAGTTAAGAAAATGGGGTTGCTGCATTAAAGAAATTACACACGATATATTGCTTTGAAAATAGGAAGTTGTAGGATAGGTAAAAGGTAAAAAGTAAGAAGTATTACTTACCTGCAAATTTCAATTTATGTTTTATAAAAGAATAAACTCAAACACATAAAATAGTTTTTGTTTGCCTATGAAAGAGGATTTCAATAAAAATACTATGATATTTAGTAAAAAATAAGGTTAAAGCTTAAAAATGAACTATTTAAAACTTGAAAAATAGGAATTCATTCATTATTATTATATTAATGAAAAAAATACTTCAATTTAACGAAAATTGTGAAGTGTAAACAGAAAGGATGAATGCAATGTCTTGTGATGAGTGTGGATGTAAAGGCTTTATAGAAATACTTAAATCGGAGGTAGTTCCAGCTTTAGGGTGTACAGAACCAATTGCAGTGGCCTTAGCGGCAGCAAAAGCTAAGGAAGCTTTAAATTCTTGTACTGAATTTATAAAAGTTTTTGTAAGTGATAATATACTAAAAAATGGAATGGGTGTGGGTATACCAGGAACAGGTATGACAGGACTAGATATAGCTGCAGCATTAGGTGCCATTGGGGGAAATCCTAATGTAGAATTAGAAGTTTTAAAGGATATAACTAAACAAAATATAGAAGATGCAAAAGAGATGTTAAAGGGCGGAAGGGTATCAGTAAATACAAAGGATGTGCCTAATAAACTTTATATAGAGGTGCAATGTGTAAGCGGAAAAAATATCTCAAAGGCAATTATAAAAGATAAACATAATAATTTAGTTTTAGTTCAGCTAAATGAAGATATTTTATTTCAAGTAGAGGATGAAGAAGAAGCTGAAGTATCAATTGATAATGATAAAAACAAAGAGCATTGTGTAAAATTAAGTGTTGAAGATATATATGATTTTGCTATAAATTGTCCCTTTGAGGATATAGAGTTTATTTTAGAAGGGGCAAAAATGAATAGAAAAATAGCAGAAGAAGGCTTAAAAGGTTATGGCTTAAATGTAGGAAAAACCATTATAGATAATATAAAAAAAGGCGTACTATCAGATGATATTCAAAACTATGCTATGGCATTAACTGCTGCTGCTTCAGATGCAAGAATGGCAGGATGTATGTATCCTGTTATGAGTAATTCCGGCAGTGGCAATCAAGGCTTAACAGTAATGCTCCCAGTGGTAGCAGTGGCAGAAAAATTAAATGCTAGCTCCGAAAAATTAGCAAGAGCTTTAGTTTTAAGCAATTTGATAGCAATTCATATAAAAACTTATTTAGGAAGATTATCTGCTTTGTGTGGTTGCGTAGTGGCTTCTGCAGGCGCAAGCTGTGGTATTACATATCTTTTAGGAGGACAGCTTAAGGAAATAAATTATTCCATTAAAAATATGGTGGGAAATATATCAGGCATGATATGTGATGGAGCAAAAACCGGCTGTGCCCTAAAGGTATCTACAGGAGTAAGTGCCGCAGTGCAATCTTCACTTTTGGCCATGAACAATATAGTTATATCAGAAAAAGAGGGCATAATAGAAAAGGACGTGGAAAAAACTATCAAAAATATAGCTCAAATAGGAAGAGAAGGAATGCTCCAAACAGATAAATTAATATTAAATATAATGACTCATAAATAATCAAATCAGGGAAGCTCAGAAGCTTCCCCTTTTATATATCATTATAATTTAGCGGCGTCCACATAAAGCTAAAAGTAGTAATATCCAACATAGTCCACTGCTGCGTCCACAGTTGTTAAAACATCCTTGGCCGCCTAGTCCTAAAAATGGAAAACCACTATATGGACCGCAGTTGCAAGAAGGCCTGCATCTACATGGATCACATTGGCAACTATTGCATCTGCAAGGGTCGCAACAGCAGTTGCAACAATCATGATGTTTATGGCTCATAGTATCCCTCCTTTACTTATAATAAGTACAAAAGAAGAATGAAATTATATGAGGATACCACTACTAATTAGTATATGTTAGTGTATGAGTATAAGTGAAGAAATTTTTTTGTTTTTTAAGTTTTTTAGTAGACTACATAATTAATTACCAGATTCGTAAAATGCCATGTTTATCATAATTTATGTAGCATAAAAACCATCATAAACTAATTTAAAAATAAAGTAAATCAAATGTTTAAATGCTTTGGAGGAAAAGTAAATTCTAATCCAAGTTTGTATAATTTCTTTAATATGGCAATTATGTATGCTAAAGAAGGCGGTAGAGAGATTGTTATATGTGGTCAGAAGGAAGATAAAGATGTAAAAGACATATTAGGTGAGATTAACAAGAGATTTTTGCCATTTACCAGTACCATAGTATATGATGGAAATGAAGAAATTTCAAATATAATTTCTTATATTAAAGATTATAATAAAATAAACAATAAAGTTACCACATATGTATGCAAAAATAATAGCTGTAGTAGAGGCATGAATTCTTTAGCGGAATTTGTAAAAAAGAGCTTTAATGAATAATTTTAAATAGCCATTTAATGAAAGTACTAAATAGTCCTTGACAAAAGTTCATATGTGGTAATATAATGTAGTGTAAATTCCAATATATAAATTCTGTGAAGAGGAGAGTACTTTTTTAATCTAACTTCAAGCGAGCAGGAGATGGTGTGAGACCTGTAGAAGATAAAAAAGGAAGAGAACCTTGGAGAAGCTGCCTAAAAAGAATTGGTATTCTTAGTAGGGTAAGTCGCATTAAGCGTTAAATTTTTAAGTGGACTAATTTATTAGTCAACTAGAGTGGTACCGCGGATATTCCGTCTCTACAGTAGTGTAGGGACGGATTTTTATATTTGTTTAATTTATATAAATTTTAAAATGGAGGTAAAATCTATGGATTATAAAAATTATGTTGCAGAAAAAATAAAAGCTCATGTAGATATGGAAATAGAAGATATAATGGCTTTAATTGAAATACCACCAAAGTCAGATATGGGGGACTATGCATTTCCATGTTTCAAATTGGCAAAAACTTTTAGGAAAGCTCCAAATTTAATAGCAGAAGAGCTTAAAGATAAAATAGATAATGAGGGATTTGAAAAGGTAGAAAATTTAGGACCTTATTTAAATTTCTTTTTAGAAAAAAGCAATGTAGCTAAGGACATTGTAGAAAAAGTATTAAATCAGGGAGAAAACTATGGAGTTTCAAATGAAGGACAAGGTAAAAAGGTAGTAGTTGAGTATTCATCTCCTAACATAGCAAAGCCTTTCCACGTAGGACATTTATTTACTACAGTTATAGGAAATTCACTTTATAAAATATTATCCTCACAAGGTTATGATGTGGTTAGAATAAATCACTTAGGTGACTGGGGAACTCAATTTGGAAAATTAATTTCTGCATATAAGAGATGGGGAAATGAAGAAGCTTTGGAAAAAGAGCCAATAAAAGAGCTTTTAAGAATTTATGTAAAATTCCACCATGAGGCAGAAAAGGATCCTTCATTAGATGATGAAGGAAGAGCATATTTTAAAAAGCTTGAGGACGGAGCAGAAGAGGAAACAGCTCTTTGGAGAAGATTTAGAGACTTAAGCTTAAAAGAGTTTAGTAAGGTTTATGACATTTTAGGAGTGGAATTTGACTCTTATGCAGGAGAGAGCTTCTACAATGATAAAATGGAGGCTGTAGTAGAGGAAATAGATAGCAAGGGAATCCTTACAGAAAGTAATGGAGCTAAAGTTGTAATGCTTGATGAATATAACATGCCACCATGTATTGTAAAAAAATCTGATGGTGCTACTATATATGCTACAAGAGATTTAGCTGCTGCCATTTATAGAAAGAAAACTTATGATTTCTACAAAAATATATATGTAGTTGGAACACCACAGGCTCTTCACTTTAAGCAAATATTCACTACATTAAAGCTTATGGGAAATGAATGGGCTAAGGATTGTGTTCATGTAGGTTTCGGTCTTGTAAAATTTTCTGATAGAAAGCTTTCTACAAGAAAAGGAGAAGTTATTTTCCTTGAGGATTTACTAAATGAAGCAGTTACAAAGACTCTTGAAGTAATAGATGCTAAAAACCCTGAACTAGAAAATAAAGAAGAGGTTGCAAAAAAAATAGGAATAGGTGCAGTTATATTTACCTATTTAAAGAACAACAGGGAAAGGGATATAGTATTCGATTGGAAAGAAATGCTTAACTTTGATGGAGAAACTGGTCCTTATGTTCAATACACTTATGCAAGAGGTAAGAGTATATTAAGAAAATTAGGAAATGCTTCTTCAGAAGTAGATTACTCTAAGTTGAATTCTAAGGAAGAATTTGAGTTAATCAAGCTTTTAGGTGGATTCAAGGATGCTATAGATAATTCTATAGAGAAATTAGAACCTTCTATAGTTACTAGATATGTAGTGGATGTGGCTAAAGCCTTCAATAAATTCTATAATTCTCACAGCATTGCCAATGCAAAGGATGAAGAAACTAAGAATGCTAGATTGAAAATGGTTGAAGCTACATGTACAGTTATAGGAAATGCTTTAAATTTATTAGGAATTTCTACAGTAGAAAAGATGTAGTTGATTTTTAACTGAAATATATAAATTATTATAAGGTGGCTTAGCTGCTGCTATCTTTACTTCACAAGAGGGTTAGAGATAGCAGTAGTTAGTGGCTGCATAAATATATTTGAAAATTATTTCACAAAAATTTTTAAGGAGTCAATTATGATTATTAGGGAATATGAAGCTGAAATTCATATAGACAAGAGTATAATAGAGAAATACTCCATGATGAATATGTGTTATTATGATATTGAAACCACAGGTTTTGACAAGGATAGAGATAGTATAATGTTAATATCCATAGGTTACTTTCTAGATAATAGTAGATTTAAAGTAAAGCAATATTTTGCAGAACAGTTAAATGAAGAAAATAGTATACTAATTAAATTTAAAGAAGAAGTGGAGAATTTTTCAAGGTGGTGTTCATATAACGGTATTGCTTTTGATGAACCTTTTATTACTAAAAGAATGGACAGGTATTTAATAAACTTTAACACACCTATTTATCATGTGGATTTATATAGAATAATAAGACCATACTATGAGCAATTAGGCATGGAAAGGTGCAATTTAAAAACTGTAGAAAGATTTGTGGGCATACAGCGAAAGGATAATATTAATGGAGAAGAAAGTGTTCATATGTATAATAAATTTTTAAATACAGGGGACGAAAAAATAAGAGATACGATACTTCTTCATAATTACGAGGACGTTTTAAATTTACCTTATTTATTCAATTTAGTATATAAAATAGATGAAGATTCTAGATTGATAAGGAGTAATTTGGCAAATAATAGACAAATAGATTATTTAAAATTTCTTTTAAATAAGAATGAAATATGCATAGAATGCAATTTTCATAGAATGAAAAGAAAACAAGCACATAAAATAATTAACATGCTTAATAAAGGTAGAGTTGATAAAAAGAATATATTAAATATATTGAACAATATACATTAAAGCCAGAAAAGGTTACTAAAATTATTTAGAGACCAGATCTGGCTTTAAACTATTCTTTATGATTTTTTTTCTGTTCTTCCTTAAGTTTATTATCATAATAAGGACAATGGGAAGAGCAGGAACTACAGTCACATTTTCCTTTGGCTTTATTTCTTATGCTTTTATATAAGAAATAAAAAGCTATAGATATCAGTGCTAATGTTATTAATATCTCCATAAAAACACCTCGTTTACTGTTAAAAAAATAGTTTTCCTACATTAAAAACTAAAAATGAAATAAACCATGCTAGTGTCATTTGGTAGACTACTGAGAAAACAGCCATTCTTCTTCCATATTCCTTTCGCATAATTACTACAGTAGAAATGCAAGGGGTATATAAAAGAACAAATACTAAAAAGCTGAATGCAGACAGTGGAGTAAAGTATGAAGGCAATATGGAGGTTAAATCTCCGCCATATATTACACCCATGCTTCCTACAATTACTTCTTTAGCCATAAGACCAGTAAGTAGTGAAACTGAGGTTTCCCAAGTTCCAAAACCAAGAGGTTTAAATATAGGTGACAAAAATCTTCCTATAGAAGCTAAGAAGCTATTGTTTATATCTGTCATACCGTTAAAATTAAAGTTTGATAAAAGCCAAACCATAATTGAAATTGAAAATATTATTGTACCAGCTTTTTTTAGAAAACCCTTACCCTTATCCCAAGTATGAATTAATAGGTTTTTAGGTTCAGGCATTTTATATTCAGGTAATTCTATTAAAAAAGGTTCTTCATCTTTCTTAAATAGAGTATTTTTAAATATAAGACCTATTATAAAAGAAAGAAAAATACCTATAAAATACAGTATAAATATAACGGCTGTTTGTTTGCCAGGGAAAAATATTGATGATATAAGTGCGTACACTGGCAATCTAGCATTACAAGACATTAAAGGAACTAAAAGGGCCGTTAATTTTCTATCCTTTTCACTTTCTAAGGTTCTAGCAGACATTATACCAGGTACAGAACATCCAAAGCCTACCACAAGAGGTATAAAGGCCTTGCCAGAAAGCCCCATGGCTCTCATGAACTTGTCCATTATAAAAGCAGCTCTTGCCATATAGCCACTATCTTCTAGAAAAGATATTCCTACAAATAGAGCCAGTATAACTGGTAAAAATACTACAACAGAACCTACACCAGATACAATACCATCTAACAACAAGGATTTAAACCATGGGCTTGAATTAGATAATAAGGAACCCAGTTTAGGGATTAAAACTTCGTTTAAACCTTCATCAAGCAAATCAGATAGAGGTTGTCCAACCCAACTAAATGTAAACTTAAATATAAGAAAAAATATAATCAGAAAAATGGGATAGGATAAAAATTTATGAAGTAATACCTTATCAATTTTTTCTGATATAGTTTCAGTATTATTGAATTTAGTTTTAGTACATTCAGTTAAAACACCTTCTATATATTCATAGGTTTCTTTTTCACTCTTAAAAGTTAAAATTGAATTTCCGATATAATCTTTAAAGCTATAATCTAAAAGAGCATTTTTTACAATATCTATTCCCTTATTTTTAGAAGCGGATATAGGTATTACCATAACTCCTAGCTTTTTAGATAGGGCAGAATAATTTATTTCTATTCCCTTAGCTTCAGCTACGTCAATCATATTTAAAACTAATATAATGGGTATGTTAAATTCCTTTAATTGAGTAGTTAAGTATAAATTTCTATTTAAATTTGAAGCATCTACTATATTTATAATAACATCTACATTTCCATTTAGTAAAAATTCCTTTGATACCTTTTCTTCATTTGAAAAAGTATCCATGGCATATATTCCTGGTAAATCTACTATTTTAAAATTAGAATTTAAAAAACCTTCTTTTTTATCCACAGTGACACCAGCCCAATTTCCCACATATTGGTTAGAGCCAGTTAATGTGTTAAAAAGAGTAGTTTTACCTACATTTGGGTTACCTACTAAAGCTGCAGTAAACATTTGATGCTTAGCCCTCCTTAACTATTATATTTTTAGCATCTTTTTTCCTTATGGCTAAGTCAAAACCTCTAAAATTAATTATTATAGGATCTCCTAAAGGGGCAGTTCTTTTTAACATTACCTCAGTACCCTCGATACAGCCTAAAGCTAAAAGTCTTTTTGTAAGTTTTTCGTTTCCATTAATATTATTAATATAAGCCATTTTACCAGGCTTTAAATCACATAAACACATAGTAGAACCTCCTTCTAAGTGATTCTTATTATGAGATAATATTTTAAAGTATTTATTCAAGCATAATCATAATTATTTGTTTTCATACACTATAAAATTATGGTAATATTTACTGAATAAATGCGAATGAAAATAGTTCTCAATGAAATATTATCATTAACTTCATTTTTTGTCAATACCATATTATAATGTAAGAGGGGAATTAAACTTACTAGGAGGGGAATTCATGAATTTTAATTTTATTAATAAAAATTCTTATGAAAAGAGAAAATATATACGAGTGGATTTTAAACAGGATTTATATTATCCACTAGTAAATAATAAGAGTATATATAAAAATTTTGATGGAAAAAAACCTATTTTAAGCGCTATAAATATATCTGAAACAGGAATATGTTTTAAAAGCATTATTAAGCTTAATGTAGGTGATTTTATATCTTTTTTAATGAAGGTAGGAGATAATCCATCCTTTTGGTGTTTATGTGAAGTTAAGTGGGTTAAAAATGAAGGAAGTGACACTTTACTAGGTTGTGAATTTTACACTCTTTCTTTAACACAATTAAATACCATAAAAAATTATATAGTATCTAAAATATAGTTTTAAAGTTTTCAATTAAATAATTTAGGAGAGGTGATAAATATGGAAAAAAACATAGCAGCATTCTTTGATATAGATGGTACCCTATACAGAGAAGGTTTAATATCAGAGGTCTTTAAGAAGTTGGTGAAATATGAGATAATAAAGGCAGAAAAATGGTATAATGAGGTAAGGCCAGAGTATTTAAAGTGGGATAACAGAAAGGGAAATTATGATAATTATTTATTAAAAGTGGCAAACATATATACAGAGGCAATAAAAGGCATGCACAAATCCCAAATAGAATTTATAGCAAAAAAGGTAGTAGAACAAAAGGGAGATAGGGTGTATACTTACACTAGAGATAGAATAAAATGGCACAAAGAAAAAGGTCATAAAATTATAACTATATCCGGAAGTCCTGTGGAACTAGTAAGGGAAATGGCATCAAAGCATGGATTCCATGATTATAGAGGAGCAGTATACACTATAGAAAATGATGTGTACACAGGAGAAGTTACACCTATGTGGGATAGTATAAGTAAAAGGGAAGCAATAATGGACTTCGTAGAAAAATATAATATAGATTTAAATGAAAGTTATGCTTACGGAGACACTTCAGGAGATTTTTCCATGTTTCAGTTAGTTGGATATCCTGTATGTATAAATCCCACAAAGGAACTTATTACGAAGGTATTAGAAAACCATGAAATAAAGAAAAGAGCCAACATAATAGTGGAAAGAAAAGATGTAGTTTATAATATGACAGGAGAAAATATAGCATTGATAGAAAGAGTGGTAGAATGATTTTAAGAGAAAAAAGAGAAAAGATATCCGTGAAAGATACCAGTTTCCTTCTGCCTGTAGGATATGGGGAAGAGTTTTATAAGAAGGCATTGTTTTTTGATTTAGAGCATTGTGTAAATAAAAAGCCTATCTGTGTAGGAGTTTTTGGATGTAGCTATTATGATGCTGACACAGAGGAGCTAGTAGTAAATCAATACATGATAGAGAACAAAAGAGATGCAGAGGATGTACTTTATATTGCTGAGAGATATTTTAATAAAATGAAAAACTCTTTAAATAAAAAATATATAGTAACTTTTGCAGGAAATAATGATTTTACCGTTATAGATTATTTATTTAAGAAAAGTGGTATCCAATTTAATATAAGGGAAAGTTTTAAAGAAATAGATTTGCAAAAGGAATATGAAAAGGAAAAAGGCTCTGGTATAGGCCTTAAAAATTTGGAAAAAGAATTTAATATAAATAGGGAAACAGAAGTAATAGGTGGGCAGAACTTAGCTAAAACCTTCAGTAAAATAGTTAAAGATAGTAATTATATTCAAAGAATGCCAGATGAAAAAAAAGAAAAAATACTTCTATACAACGAACAGGATGTAGTTAGCTTGTTTCAGATAAGTTTAAATTGGAAAAAATATATTAAAGCTTCAGAAGATTAAAAAAGTACACTAGCTTAAATACAATTATAG
>NZ_CABDWS010000002.1 GCF_901447495.1 Haloimpatiens lingqiaonensis | reverse complement strand
AGGAGCCCTTCTTGCTAATATTTATATATATTTTCTGAGAAAGAACAAAAAGATTACTATAGTCGCTTAAAAAAGGAAATAAAGTTTCTAAGTAATCTTTTTATAAAGTTAATTTACGCACAATCTGCTGGGGTCATAGCCGTCACCTTAAGTAGTAATATATAATGAGTCCAACTTAATTCTTGACGCACTGCGTCAACATTATTAAATAGCACATAAAACTTTCTCATTCTTGATAAATTGCTTTTATCAAAGCCTTTTCCATACTCACCTGTAAGCTTTTTTGATAATTCATTTATTAATTCTTTTCCATATTCTGCTCGTTCACTCCCATCTTGTGTTTCATTAATTATTTTACCTATTGTCCAATAAGCCTGAACCATATAAAAATTCACAGAAGAATATGCCTTAGCACGAGCTTCATCCAATGTATTTTTTATATTTTCATAAATAATATCTGTTAGAAGTTTATTATTACTTAAATTCTTAACTCTCAATTCTTCATTCTCAATTTTCTTAGAACTCAAACCCAATCCCTCCTAGATTCTTTCTTATTTCCTCCTCTAGGTTTCTTGACTTATCAAACAATTCTCCTAGCTCACTTGTTAGTTTTTCCATTTTTTCTTCAAATGGAATTCCATCATCTTCTGCTTCTTCTATTCCCACATATCTACCTGGAGTTAAAACATATTCATTTTCTCTTACATCATCTAATGTTGCTGCTTTGCAGAATCCCTGAATATCTTTATACTCTTTTAATTCTCCATTCTCAATTTTCAATTCTCTATTATTGAAGTTTCTATAATTATGATAAGTTTCAGCTATCTTTTTAATATCCTCATCTTTTAATTCTCTATGTCTTCTATCAACCATTTCTCCTAAGTTTCTTGCATCAATAAATAGTATTTCATCTTCTCTACTTCTATATTTAGGATTGTCTTTTTTATTTCTATTTAATATCCATAAGGATACTGGAATACCTGTTGAGTAGAATAGTTTATCAGGTAATGCAACTATAGCATCTACTAATTTTCCTTCTATTAAATTCTTTCTAATTTTACCTTCATTTGAAGTATTTGAACTTAAAGCTCCATTTGCTAAAACTATACCTGCACATCCATTTGGTGCTAAGTGATATACCATATGTTGAAGCCATGCATAGTTTGCGTTTCCCTCTGGTGGTGTACCATATTTCCATCTAACATCTTCGGTTAATTTATTTCCACCCCAGTCACTTATATTAAATGGAGGATTAGCTAATATATAGTCTGCCTTTAATGTCTTATGAAGATCATCATGGAATGTATCAGCATGATGTGGTCCTATGTTTCCATCTAATCATCTTATTGCAAGGTTCATTCTACAAAGCTTCCAAGTTGTTGAATTTGCTTCTTTTGGCACCCAGAATATATTTTCAAAAGTATATTCATCTCTATCCTCTTCAAAGCCTTCTCCTTCTTCTAAAAGTTCATTATACTTTGTTTCAAATTTATCTGATATATACTTAACAAATATAAGTCCTAATACTACATGCTTATATTCACCTGAATCCATACTTCCTCTTAATTTATCTGCTGCTTTCCATAGGGTTTCTTCAAAACCGATATTTGCTGTTGCCATTTTGGTATTCCTCCTAAAAATTATTATCATCAAATACTTCAAATATTTCACTTTCAAACTCATCTTGTTCCGGGCCTGTAGATACCCAATCAGGCAATATTTCAAAGTAATGTCCTAATGCCTCTATTGTTTTATGAACAAGTGATTCATGTTGCACCTTTTCCATAAGTTCTACTATTAATTTATAGGTATCCATATAAGGATTATCATCTACAATATCCATAGCTTCCTTAAATCTAGATATAAGTTTGGCTTTTTCTATCGTTCTCTCCATGGTATTGATTTCTTCTTTATCATATATAGGAACTTCCACAAGATTATTTGCTTCACCAATAAGAAATTGCTGCTCATGCTTTTTTATAACAGGTTTTAAATCTTCCTTTAACTTTTCTTTCTGTATCTCAAGTTTCTCTATTTCATTTAATTCTTTCATAAAATATTCTTGTTTAATTCCAAAGAGCCCTTCTAATATGGGGAGATATTTTTTAGGTATGTTTTGCTTACCCTTAATCCACATATTAATGTTTTGCTTTTTTATTCCTAGTTTTTCTGCAAGTTCTATATGCTGCATATTATATAAACTAAGAATATATTCAAGACCAATCAAAAAATCACCCCCTAGGAATTTATTTTATATACCAAATTTTAGTATATAATCAATTGTCTTAGTCAATATACATATATTGTATCCCTTTTTATTGACTTGGTCAATATTTTTTGTTAAAAAATCAAGATTTTATTGCCTAACCTTGTATATAGAAACATATAAATTTTTGCATAGGAAAAGAACCTTGATTTCTCAAGGTTCTAACTGTGTTTCCTTTGTAGCTTAACTACCGTCTCCACGTGTAATAGTTAGTCTAAATAAATACGCAAATATATTCCTATACAATAGAAAAAAGCTCCTGAATTACTCTAGACAATATAATTAATCCTGTAATTTCAAGTTCCTCTTCTAGTCTCAACGCTTTAGTTTTCTTCATACTTTTCCAAAACTTCCTTAAACCATTTAGGGGTATTGAGCTCTTTCCATATAAGCTTCCCATCACTTAAAAAGGCTATTTCCTTAAATATTTCTGTATTATCGTAAATATTTACTTCGTTACATACCGCTATAATTTCTTTTAAATTTTTTATTGACTCATAGTATCTTCTATTAATTGTATCAGATGGTATACCATGCCCACCATTTTCAACTCTATGCATAACTCTAGCCTCAGCAATTTCAGGTGTTTCTACCCCTATATAATTCATTGTTATATAAAACCCTTGCTCTTTAGCCTTTATTATATTTCTACTAATACTTTTTCCACATAATGTTGTTTCCTGATTAAAAGATATTCCTTTTGATATATATTCTTTTATAAGCTTTACTGCCTCTTTGCCACATTGAATTTGAAGATTTTTATCTTCCCATGATCCAAGTCTAGCTACCATTTCATCAGTATTTATTCTCTTTTCATCCTTATTTTCATCATAGTATATAGACTTATATATAGAAGTTTTTCCAGCTCCATTAACGCCAGCAAATATTGTATAACTAGGCATACTAATTACCTATTATCCTTCTCTGTTCTCTTTGTAACACTACATTAGCTAAATTCATGTAAAAATCTTGTTCTTCTTTTGTCTTAGATTTTTTGAATAATTCCTTTAACTCCCTGTATGAGTAGGTTAGAAATATATCATATAAAGTTTCCTTTTCTGTATTCATTTCATACCTCCAAACAAAATTGTATATTACTATGATTATACTACTATAATATATATGTATCAATTATTTTTAATTCAAATTGGCTATAACTGTAAATATAACTAATCTTTACGTCCCTCTCTCTCCTTTGCACTGTAGTGTGTACTTTTCCTTTTATCTTTCCCACCTACTATTTCAATATTACTCCTACGTTTTATCTCTTCTTGCACCTTTTCAAATATCTCAACACTAATAATAGGCTCATGAGCATCTTGCATTATAAACTGCTCTTGCTCTCCCATATTTACTTTCTGCTTGTTATTTGGATATGCACCTGTATACGTCTTGCCTAGTATTACACTCCCTATGTATTTTTCATTTGTAATCATTCTCTGAATTGTACGTTTTGACCACTTATCCTTTCCTGTTGGAGACTTTATACTTTCAGTTACTAATTCTTTCATAATCATATCTACACTATATCCACTTAAGTACAAATGAAAAATTCTTCTTACCATGTTAGTGGTAAAATAAAATTACCCACTTAAGGGAAAGAAAATTCCCCACCTATATGGAAAAATATAAGTCCTTTGTAGTTTAATATAATTAAAATACTACAAAGGGGAAGATATATATGTTGGGGGTAGAAATGCATACAACAATAGAAACGCTTTTTAGCAACCAGAAAAAGGTTGTAGCGGAGCGAAAAACTTTTTCTGGTTGCTACCCACAACCAAATAAAAAGAATATTTTCTTAGTTTTATTACGCCTACATTTTTACCACTTTAGAAATATACTCTACTTCATCATTAATTACTGTATATGGGAAATACTCTTTAAAACTTTCTAAATCATTAAGTGTTACTATTTGTACGCCCTTTTCAAGTGTTGTTAATGTTAAATATTTTGATAATGATGCCAGTCTTTGCCCTTGCTCTACTTCTAATACCAAACTACCCTCTTTATCAAATTTCTTCGCTACTAGATAACACATTTTTCAATACCTCCTTAAAATCAAATTCATTTTTAATTTCTCCATTATCATATTTTCTTCTTAACAATTTACCTATATTACTGTTTTTTTCATACTTATATAAATGTACATGAAGCCAATCATTCATAATTCTATCATGCCTAGTATTTATTTGTATCTCTATAGGATAGTGTCTATTTGTCTTCTGATAATATAAATGAACTCCTCGATATCCATCATCATTAGCTTTTCCATTTATCATATCTGCAACTTTAAAAATATTTAAATCTTGTTCTAAAACTTCACTATAATTATTTATTATAATTCTAATCCCAAGTATATCATTGAAGCATTTATTAGCCTCTATAGAAGGATAATATTTATCATATTTTAGCAAACATGATTGTATGGATTTTACCCTGTAAGCAAAATTCACACCTTTTAGTAAATCAGTACTTTCATAAAATTCTTTTAAATCAATTATTTCATTAAATAAATCATCTTTTTCAAATTTTCTTAGAGTATTCTTTAAACTTTTGCCAAACTTACTTTCAAAACTTAATTTACCAAGTAATTCTTCACTTATACCATAAAGACTAAACTTCAAATTAACACCCTCTCTCTTTATGGTGATTACTATTATTATAATTCTATTTATTAGTATTATCAAAACTTTTTTAAATGTTGTTATCGCTAAATTGTGCACACCCCCAACCTAAAAATGCACACCCCTCACTTCAAAATTCATAGGGATGTGCATTTTTCCCATCATATTTCTATATTCTTAACTTCAAAACTACTTTTAACCAGCTGTAAATTCTCCAAAAAAACAACGAAAACCCCTGAATTCAAGGTTTTCCATTGTATCAAAATCATTGTTTATGTATGAGATAGCAAACATAAACTTCCAGTTTATGTAACGACCCCTGGAGTATTTCCACAAAAAGGTTGCAACGGAACGAAAAACTTTTTATGGTTGCTAACGTCTCAAACTTCCACAGCTGTGAGCCTTAGAAAGCTCGTTTCTTAGGCTCGCAGGTTGGCTGTAGCTTTCTTAGTTATACTAAATTTTGTTTACAAACCATATTTTAATACATAAATCTATAAAAATTGCACTACCTGCCACAGCAAATGGGAGTGTATTGTTAGACGATGCCCAAAGTTAGCTGATTCTCATATCTCCAACTATTCTTACATCTGCTGGTAAATTTGTTGGATGTGAGAAATGTATACTATGAAACTTCCAGCAATTATTACATCTCAATAAGACTGCAGTAAATCTAAACGGTCTTATTACTTCTTCACCTAGATTAAGATCAAACAAACTCATTGAAATATTTCTTAGTGTATCTAGCACTTTATCTTTTGATTTGATATCTGAATCTATACTTTGTTTTATTTTATCTAGGCATTTCTCATATGCTCTAGCTTCTTTAAGTGCACTATGTAAGAACCCCTCTGTAGTAACCCAAGCAACATCTCCTAGTGAAGAAACTGTAGCTCCATCAATATCAAGGACAACATTCGCCCAATACTTCCAGTCTGAACCAATTAAATTCTTAATTTCATCTTTTCCGTTACACCATTCAGAATCTGCTGTTCCAACTATTAGAGAATCAGCGTCATTTACAAAAAGCTCCTCAACAAATTCATCCAATGCATCCAAGTCTCTCTTTCCATATCCCTCTTGAAATCGTGTTAATGTTAACCTAACATTTTTTTGCACTTCTTCACAAGCGTTACCTTTAACTGCTACTCTGCTTTTATTATCATAAATCAACATAAAAAATCCCCCTAATATAAAATTCTACAAAACATAATTTCAACAGTGTCTTCTAAAACTTTACGACGTTACTTCGTGAATTTTTCTTTTATATTTAACGTAATATCTTATTATTACTTATTAATAGATTATATACCACATATTAACAAACATCAAATTATTAGTAATCTCATATTGTTAACAAACATAAACTTCCAGTTTATGTAACGACCCCTGGGGTACTGCCAGAAAAAGGTTGTAGCGGAGCGAAAAACTTTTTCTGGTTGCTATCAAATTTATCTTCTATATGTTCCATGTCCATATCATCATTTCTCACATCACCAATTTCCATACAATAAGCTCTGCAAATCTTTCTTTTTAATAATGGACAGTATTTCATACTATCTGCTGACGGCATGCTATTCTCCCTCCTCTAAATACTTATTATATTTATTTCTCCATTTTTGTGGCACGGCAGTAATAAGTTTATCATCAAAGTTTAGTACAGTATATCCATCTTGTGCCATAAATTTTATAGTTTCTCTCTTAGAATCAAATATAACCAATTTGGCATTAGCAAACATAAATTTCCAGTTTATGTAACGACCCCTGGGGTACTGCCAGAAAAAGGTTGTAGCGGAGCGAAAAACTTTTTCTGGTTTCTTTTCATCAACCCTTACTGGTATGAGCGATTTCTTTTGCCCCAATGGATCTTTGATGAACAATGCTGCCCACTCAGGAAGGCAATAATCAGAATTTAGATAGCTTTGCGATAAAACTACTATGCTTCTTTTACAGACTTTTAGTGCTTTTTGCATTTCTAAAACAAAATTATTTCCAGGGCTAAAATCCCATGCCTGAATACAAGTGGTATAGCCGTTTTCCTCTAGAGTTCCAGCAATCCATTTCGCCCAGCTCTTATCATCTTTATTATAACTGATAAAAAAATCTCTTTCTTCCCCCATATTTATTCACTCCTGTCGTAGAACTTGTATTCTTTCAAATTATAATCAAAATATATTGCGCATACTTCTTCCCATTTTAAACATAACTGAACAACTATCTAAAACTGATAATTTTACCCACTAACTTATTTCTTAAAAATAACAATTCATCGTAATATTTTACAAATTTCCAATCATACCTTTAAAATATCAGTAAATATCCATTTTATTTATATTTTATCACCAACATATAAAATAAATAATTATTTACCACTATACAATCTTATAATACACAAAAAGACCATGAAGTTTCAGCTATACTAGCTCTTCATAGTCTTTTTCTACTTTGTATAAATTTGTAATAACGTGTCCCCTTACACCATATCAAATTCCAACTCTTACTTTTACACCATTAATTTGCTCTTTATTCTTAAAATCATCACTTTGTGTAGTGAAGTTAAAAAAGCTCGTAAAGTGCATGAATTCAAGGATTATAAGGTATCTTTGCGACGTATTCCTACTACTGTTTCCACGTGGCTCGAGAGGACAGAATGAATGTCATTTGAGCGTATCCGTTCTCGGAAACATATCCACTACGTTTTTGGCACTATCGGTAGGCGGGAACATATCGACCTTCAACTATCACACCATTAAATGTGTTTAGTTAATAATATCGCCTTTGTTTTTAGCTAAATTTTCATGCCATTCTCGTCGCTTAGTAGCTGTCGGTTTCGTCCACTCTGTTTCTTCACCAATAATTTTTAAAGGTTCTTGTGAGCGATAAGAACGCGTTAAGTTACCAGGGAACTTTTTGTCAGTAACATTTGGGGCGTTTTCAAATTCACCTGTAGGTTCTACTATATAAACGCGTTCTCTTCCTTTTCCTTTTGCTAATGCTGCTGCAAGACCTGCCCCATTGACATTAGCAGTGAAATAAATATGGTTCATTTTAAGCCCAGGTTTGTAATTTGAATTTCCACCCGCTATCAGAAAATCACCAACTTTCAAATCTGCCTTTGTCCCATGGTAAAATGGGCCTTTATCTGTTAGTGCACCATTATATGATTTGGCCAATTCATAATTTCTAGTTGCCTGTTCAGAATCACCCAACTCCTCATAACAGTTGGCATTGTTTATATACAACGTGGAGTAAGCACTCTTAACGTTATCATCATCTATATTTTGTGCACACTTTAAGGATGTTTCCATCCATTTTAATTTATCTGTAATATTTTCTTGTATACGAGCTAAATGATAAGCTGCGATAAATCTTTCATAGTCATCCGTTGCTTCGTGCCATGCTTTATGAAACATCGCAATCGCACCCTCACTGTTTCCACAGTCCTCCAATCCCATCCCACTCATGCAGATTTTAATAATAACGTTATTTGGATCAAATTTTTTATTCATCTAATCTTACCTCCAAATTAATTGAATGTTATGATGAGTATATCCAGAACTTCAACTGCTCAAGATCTTCTCCATTGGCTTGCCTTTTGCCAATTCGTCGATTAATGAAGCAGACCAAAATAATCACTATCCCAAATCCCCCAACAAATCTCACTAATATACTATCGAAGTATAGCAGTTGAAATTCAGAACGAACAGTCTATATTTGCAATTTTGTATATGTTATAATTAAAGTGAGGAAGAGTATATTATCAGTGAAGTTAAGCTTTTATTGTTTCGGGGGTGCCTAGCACAACCCGAAATTAGCTACGCCAAACATTCACCAATCGTACCATTTACGAAAAGGGCACTCTTACTAGGAGCGCCCTCAATCATAAACATTGATGTCATTAATAGTCTTTTTTCTTTACTGGAATCCAGATTTCGCTTCGATACTTTGGATTTCCAGTGTCTGGACTCTCATTCCATAAAATTTCAGGACCTTCAACCGCCTCGTATCCTGAGGATGGAAACCACTCTGAGTATATCCTACCCCACACATTTTGAAGTGTTTCCGGAAATGGTCCAATCGATTCAAATATTGCCCAGGTACAAGCATCTATTTTCAATACATCAAATTCCGCTGTCTCATCACTTGATGTTGCCACCCCGATGTAATGATCCAGCTCACCCTTTTCTTCCATTCTTCCTTCCGAGAAATTAATAGATCCACTAATAATCCCTGTTGGTTCTACATTTGAAAGTGCTTTTAATTCTTTAATAACCTCAGGGGTTAAAAGTTCAGTCATTTTTGCAATATCTGGATTGACACCTTCAAACATAATTGGAACTCTCTTCTTAAATCCTACTAACTTAAAAGGTCCTTTCTCAACAATACGATAGTTCATTTCGCATCCCCCTTTAATTGATAATTGAAAGGTCATTCGAGGATAAGCTTTTAATTGTGTATTCTCACTCCTTGCCTCAGAAGGGAGAATGCCATGCAGGGAATGAAAAGCACGGGAAAATGAATCAGCCGAATTATAGCCATATTTGACGGCTACATCAATTATTCTCAAATCCCTATCTTTCAAATCAAGTGCAGCCAACGTCAGTCTTCTTCTCCGAATATATTCTGATAAACTTATGCCTGCTAAAAAAGAAAACATCCGCTTGAAATGATACTCTGAACAATAAGCGATTTTGGATACTTCAATATAATCAATTTCCTCTGTTAAGTGCTCTTCAATATATGCCAATGCATTATTCATACTTCTTAAAGAATCCATTGAACAACCTCCTTTCATCATCAATATTATCAAAGGGTGCGTTTACTCATCCGACATTCTGTGCACAGTTCAGTCGATTCTCTTTCATGTAATTAGTATCGTTAAACTGAATTTAACTTTGGGATGTTTACCACAGGAATCCTTTACTTTTCTTCAGTGTATCTTTCTTGCTGTAAAAATTCCTTTGCCTCTCTAAGGCGTAAATCCCAATATTTTTGCAAAAGGTAAATGATTTTCTCATCTTCAACTTTGGCTTCCTTCAGAGCCGCAGTTGCCTTTTCAATCCCAATGACTCTTTCTTCAAAGGCAGCTTCATCTAGCCATGCATTGCTATCTTCTCTTATTCGTTCCAACAGTTCACTTCCAAATCCCGAAAGGGAACCTCTAATTGAACGTGCCATATCTATTCCTCCTCTAAATTCTAATTTATTGCACTATTGATAGACAAATTGGAATTTGTCAGTTACTTGTATTCACTCGGAACAGGAATATTAAATCTCTCGCACAATAGTTTTACATCATGCATATCATTTTCATCATACTCATAGCCCAGATGAAATAATACTTGATTTTCAGCATCAATACATCTAACCATTTTATCGCCTATTTTCCCAATGCCACTAAACACTTTTGGTGGATATGCTTCTCCTTCAAAAACAATGTATCCTTTTTCGTTGAAATTAAATATATGAAGATCAATTACCCTACCTTTAGTATCCTTCCAAACCGTGTGAGATGTGGTGGTATATGCTTCTGTAACTTCCGCAAAGCCTTTTTCTTTTATTATTTCAATAAACTTTTTACTATTACTTTCTTCCACAAATAAATCAATATCATTGTGTGCTCTTGTTTCTTCTTCTAATAGTGCATCTACTCCCCAACCGCCATCAATCCATATGTTAATTCCATTTTCTTCAGCGTATGTTATTATCTCAATGGCATCAGTTTTACTTACCATGTAATCCCTCCGTTCAAATTAAATCTATAAGTGATAAATCTCAAAGCTATTTCTCCTAATAATATAATGTTTATTGTTCCAATCAAAGCTAAAGATGAAGCTTGCCTTCTTTAGCTCGCAATAATTAGAGCTAAATCGAGGTTCCAGCACCCCCTAGATTTAAGTTCCCTTTTGTGCCGTGGTAGAAAGGCCCCAAGTCTAGGAATTTTTCATGAATTGCTCTAACCCTGCTTCGGATGTTAGCATTTCAAGATTATCAAATATTTTCTCTTCGCTCCAGTTCCACCATTGAAGCTTTAGCAGGAATTCAATCTTTTCGTCACTAAAGCGTTTTTTGATAAACTTAGCTGGATTCCCACCATATATTGTATATGGCTCAACACTTTTCACTACTGTTGAATTAGCGGCAATAATCGCACCATCACCAATTATAATGCCTGGCATAATGGTTACATTTTGACCTATCCAAACATCGTTACCAATCACAGTATCCCCCTTAAAAGGAAGTTGTTCTATTGTAGGAGTAACCTTTTCCCATCCCCAGCCAAAGATATTAAAGGGATAGGTTGTAATTCCATCCATTCTATGATTCGCACCATTCATGATAAACTTAATACCCTCTGCAATTGCACAGAACTTTCCAATTATAAGTTTATCCCCTAGAAATTCGTAGTGGTGCTCAATATTATCATAAAATTTCTCAGGAGATTTTTTATTGTCGCTGTAATAAGTGTATTCACTAATCTCAACATTTGGTCTTTTAGGTAGATTGCTTATATAGCAAACCGTCTTTATATTTTCATTCGGATAAAGTTTTTTCTTATCTGGCCCCGTCATTGAATATGGGCTCCTTTCAGGTATTCAACCTCATTTACTAGTCTTTGAAGAATCTCTATTCCTTTTCTTGTACAATCTACATTAGTTGATATTAAGGAAATAACCTTATCGACCCTTTCCTTGTAATCGCTTGGCTTGATCTTAAAATCCTCGATCATCTTAACAGCCTTTTTTTCATTTATACAGTATTCTTTATTTACTGCAAATAAGACTTGATTAAGGGAAGATATGCTTCGAAAGCAATGCCCGCAAACATAGGATACATCGTCTTTATCTATATTGTTCTCAGCAAACATTAATGAGAAACCTGCCTCAAACATAAAAAATTCGGTTAATCCTTTCTGCAAAGCGGTTGGATAACGTTCTGCCTGATTTTTTAATTCGCATAAGCTTTCATTCTTAGCATATAGTATTTTGCTAATCGCTAATTCTCCTCGATACATAGCACTTATATATCCATGGGGATGCCCCGTCTGATAATTAGCAGTAACAATTCCTTGCTCCGTATCTTTGATTATTTGTTCCACCCGTTTTATATCACGTAAAATCAAGTCAACATGATACCCATTTATAACTAACCATCCGCCGCCATTAACCCAATCACCCCACGCTCCGGGAGGTACAACAAGGTTATTTCTATTCTCATCATCCAACTCTGTAGCAATTTGGTTAATCGCTGTCAGGTCAAATGATTCTGATTTGTAATAGATTCCGATATCTATATCAGAATCCTCTGTATGGGTGCCTCTTGCACGGGAACCCCCTAATACGATGCCTTCTATATAAGGCAAAGAGGATAATTTTTCTGTCACTGATTGAATAATATTATCTATCATACTGAATCACTCCTTTCAATATCAAAAGCTATATCCCATGCTGAGAAACGCCTTTTTTGCCATGTGTTCCTTATGCTTTACGTATATTTCTATGGAAAGGGGGCCTTCAAAATTCATCTTGAAGGCCTTATTTTCCCTGATTAGAGGTCTAACCTACTTAACGTTTAGATAAAATCAATAACCTCTTTCACTGGCCTACTTACGATCTGTCAAATACGAAAAGTAAAATAATTATCGGACTAAGTTTAATTTCTTATCTTTGATTTCATAAATCACATCAGCCACATTATCAAGCAGCCGTTTGTCATGGGTGATAAACACTATAGTTCCGGCATACTCCTTCATTAGTATTTCCAAAGCCTCTAAGCTTGGTATGTCAAGGAAATTGCTGGGTTCATCCATTAGTAAGATGTTATATCTACCCATAAGCATTTTAGCTAGCAATAATTTCATAATTTCGCCGCCACTTAAAACAGATAAACTTTTTCCAATATCGTTTTGTTTAAACCCCATTGATGCTAGCACGGAACGAATTTCTGAAACATTGTAATCACAATCCTCCTGCATAAACTCCAGGACTTTCTGATTACTGTTGTACTTGTAACCATTTTGTGCAAAGTAACCTATTTTTGCCTTAGGTGAAATAGAAATTCCATCTTCATGGTTTAAGATCATTTGGATTAACGTTGTTTTACCTGTTCCATTACCACCAGTTAGAGCCACTTTTGCTCCAAGCGGAATTTGAAAAGATGCATTTTCAAACAATACCTTATCTCCAAATGTTTTATTAATTTCCGTACCGACAATAGGGTATGGATTGTGGAGCTCCAATGCTTTACTTTGCCTGAAACGAATCCTGCGAATATCTTCCGGAGCTTCTACATCTCCTAAGGCCGCAATCCTATGTTCTAGGGACTTAGCGGCATTATGCATCTTTTTTTCCTTACTTCCCATTGATTTTTGATGAGCTAAACGCCCTCCGCCTTTAGTACTTTTTTTCTTTGAAGCACCTTTTGCCTTCTGTCCTATTTTACGAGCCTGTTTTCGCTTTTCCTCCGCAGCCCTTTCCAATCGGGCACGTTCCGCAACAAATTGTTCGTATTCTGCAGCTTGGCTCTTGCGTTCTTCCTCTTTCTGACGAAGATAATCAGAATAGTTTCCCCAATACTCAGTGATTTTGCCATCTTTCAGTTCCCATATTTTATCTACTACCTCATCAAGAAAATAGCGGTCATGGCTAATAACTAACAGTGCACCTGTAAAATATTTTAGCTGTCCAATTAGAAAATCAATTCCTTCACGGTCTAAATGGCTCGTAGGTTCATCCGCTAAAATACCATGAACCTGTGCCGATAAGGCCTGTGCTATTTTAAGTCTTGTTTCTTCACCACCGCTCATGGTCTGTATATCTAATTGCTCAACACCGAGCTTACCCACAAGTGCAAAATCTTTCTCCTCCTGCAAAGTTACTTCGTCCAACTGAGGGATATAGGCAAGTTCACCCAGACGATTCATTTTACATCCTGGGGGAGTTAATTCTCCTAAAAGTACCTTGAGTAACGTGCTTTTTCCTGCACCATTTGCTCCTACTAAACCAATACGGTCATAATCATACACTTCTAATTCATCTATATCTAAACAAGTGCATCCTTTAAATTCCACACGAATGTCTTTTGCTTTTAATATCAATTCCATAACATTTTCCTCCTGTCTATAATCGCATGTTTTCATTTGCTTGTACGCAGGGAAAACCCTGCGATTTTAGCAGGAAAAATTACATGAAAATTAAATACATAAAAATGGCCCTCCTATGAATTTTGTTTTAAATCTAATTTTCTAATCTCAGTTATCATTGGGCAAACTATTGCAATGCAAATAATTAAAATACCTGATAGTAAAAACCAATGATTTACACCGATTCTATCAGCAAAGAATCCAGAAAGAATTAACCCAATTGGCATAGCAAGAGACATGATACTTCCAGTTAAAGAAAATACACGTCCTAAATATTCAGGCTTAATTTTCTCCTGAAAAAGAGCTGTTTGCACACCGCTATAGAATGGCACCGAAAGCCCCATTATTGCACAGCAGACTACAAATATGAAAAATCCACCACTTTGAGGAAGTAATCCTGAAATGGTTAAGCTTATCCCCATCATAAAAATGGATGCCGTTATTAATAAGATTCGCTTTTGGTAATTCCCAAATAACCCTAATAATAGACCCCCTATCAACATACCAGAGGCATAAGCAATCTCCGTAATAGAAATATGCATCGGTGTACCATTAAAATATTCCATAGTGATTAAAGGATATAATGCATTTATGGGCATATAAACAAACATATATAATGTTCCAACGAGTAATAAAGCAAATAATCCTTTATTTTGCCGTAGTACAGCCATTCCTTCTTTCATTTCTCTTATGAAATTTGGTTTCAAGCTTTGCACTTGATCGCCTAGCTTAGGAATACGTACAATTGCTACCGTAATAGATGCAATCACAGCACCCAATACATCGATGGCAATAATAGCATTTAGTTCCCAAACGGAGTATAAGAGTGCTGCAACCGCCGGACTAACAATATAGCTTATAGACTGCAAAGACTGACTATAGCCTGCACATTTCGTAAGCTGTTCTTCTGGTACTAAAAGTGGCGTAACCGCATTGAGAGCCGGGGTGTGAAAAGCCGTTCCAATGCTACGGATAAACAATACTACCATAACCATCCAGATAGGTAGCTCCATATACAATGCAACAATAGCAAGCACTGCCCCAGCTGCTGCGATAATTAAATCAGCACCAATCATTATCTTCTTCCTATCATGACGATCCACTAATACACCAATGGCTGGTCCAAAGACCGCATAGGGTAAAAAACCTACAAGTGAAGCCATAGACAAGACCATCGCAGATCCTGTTTTCTCTGTAAGGTAAAAAATGATCGCCATTTGCAGGATGGCACTAGTGATTAATGATACTGCCTGCCCTGCCCATATTGTATAAAACTTAAGTTTCCAATTGTTGTATTTTTCCATTTATATTATCTCCTGCATATTATTTTGCTTGAATTTCTATTTTGAATAGCATTCTAGGCAATAAAAAATGCAGGCCTAAATCCACAATGTGGCTTTTGGTCTGCATACATACAATTTGGAAACATTCATATTTAAGACATAGTTAAATAAAGTTATAGTTAAATAACTTATATCTCACCGTAACTAATGAATGCTCAATATCGTATAAATAAGCACAACAAAAAAGCCTATCATCGGGGATAGATTCTGCTTTTTTTATTGCCAGCTTATCTTAAACGCATTGAGGCTGTCATAGTTTCGGTTCCTCCTAAATTCTTATTTGTATCAGCGTATATTTTAACACAACAAGTCGTTTTAAGCAACTTTAAAATTAAAAAAATCCAATATTAACCGCCAAAGGGTGCTAGCCCCTAATTGGCGGTTAATATTCTATATCTCTTCGTCAATCTCAATCCCAGACTTGAATTCAACGGTGAGCTTATCTTCATATATCGTTACTTTCTCAATAAGTCGCCTTACTAACTGTTCATCATATTCCTCCAACTCACAGGATTGTTCATTCAAGAAATCAGTCATTTCAGCGATTCGTTGCCTTTTTCCTTCTCGCTCTGCATTTTCAACTAGTGCATTTTGCTTCAATTCACGAAGCCGATAAATTTCATCAGCCACATCTTCATAGTCATTCTTGGACTTTGCTTGGATTAGAAGCTGTTGTTGCAATTCTTCCAATTTGCCATCAATATCAACGGTGGCATTATCATTTTCTTCATTAAGTACGGTGGCTATATTTTTCTGTAACGTTGAGAGGAAGGGTTCTTTGTTAGCCAAAAGTTCGTTAATAGCCTTGACCACTGCTGTCTGTAATATTTCCTCGTTTATGGTAGAGGCCGTACATTCAGACCCTTTTTCTTCCAAACGGCTGACGCATCTCCAAACAATAGACTTGTAACCTCGGTTATTCCAGTGTACTCGTCGGTAAATATCGCCGCAATGACCGCAGTAAACAATACTCGATAAAGCATACTTGCTGCTATAGACTCGCTTTTTACCGCCTTTGCGGCCACGAAGATTTGCTCTTCGAACCATCTCTTCTTGAACTTGCATAAAAAGCTCCCTTGGAATAATCGGCTCATGGCTGTTTTCTACATAATACTGGGGAACGATGCCGTTATTCTTGACCCGCTTTTTAGAAAGGAAATCAACCGTATATGTCTTTTGTAGAAGGGCATCACCGATGTACTTTTCATTCTGCAATATCTTTTTTAGTGTTTCTGGTCTCCATTTGGCTTTGCCTGCCGCTGTAAGAATACCGTCTGCTTCTAGTCCTCTTGATATTTGTAAAAGACTAGCTCCTTCAAGGTACTCTCTATAAATCCGTTTAACAACCTCTGCACCCTCGGGGTCGATGACTAGTTGCTTGTTTTCATCCTTGGTGTATCCAAGGAAACGCTTATGGTTGACCTGGACTTCACCTTGTTGATATCGATACTGAATGCCCAGCTTAACGTTCTGACTTAAGGATTGGCTTTCCTGTTGGGCAAGGGAAGCCATAATAGTCAGCATAATTTCACCCTTGGAATCCATGGTGTTGATATTTTCTTTTTCAAAGAATACAGCGATGTTTTTATCTTTTAACTGACGGATGTATTTAAGGCAGTCTAACGTGTTTCTGGCAAATCGGCTGATGGATTTTGTAATGATCATGTCTATTTTTCCTGCCATACATTCCTCAATCATGCGGTTGAACTCTTCACGCTTTTTGGTATTTGTACCTGTGATACCATCATCCGCAAAAATCCCTGCCAATTCCCATTCCTTGTTTTTCTTAATATAGTTTGTATAATGTTCAATCTGAATTTCATAACTTGAAGCCTGCTCCTCACTATCCGTTGAAACACGACAGTAAGCAGCCACTCGTATTTTGGGTTTGCTCTCACTAGTTTTATTATTTCCGACTCGTTTAATTGCCGGAATCACTGTGACATTTCTACTCACTGCCACTTGTTACACCTCACTTTCTATCAAACTGTAGGCATATTCCGCCTGCTTGTATGGGTCTTCATATTTTTGCACCAGAGGTTTTGCTTTGAACTTTACAGGGTAATCCGTTTTCGGTTCATCTTTAGGTTCCCTTATCCTCCCGAGCTTTTCTGCTCGTTTTCGTTTTTCTTCTCTGGCTTTTTCAAATGTCTCCTCATCAATAATGGGAGGGTAAAACTCATCGCCTAGGTAGTGCTTGTTCTGCAACATCTTACCTGCTGTGGCATGATAACAATCTATCCCAGCTTTTTTAGCAGCTTCCTTCAAAGAAAGGCCTGCCAAGTATCCGGAAAATAATTCTTTTACCTGCTCAGAAGTCTTTTCATCCACAACAGCTTTTCCATCTTCAATTCTATATCCATAGGGTGTGTGACCCATCTAATTCACCAACCTTTCCTTCAATGTGATTCCACATTTTAATTCAAAACCTACTTCCTCCCGTGAAAAGACAATAATCCTCTCTACGTAATCTTCAAACAACTCATCCTCATAAGCTGTGAGCATTTTGGACTTAGTGGCAAACTTAAGCAGACGGTCAACTTCATCTACTTTAGCAAAATTGCCATTGACGGAACGAGTAAGTTGATCCTTTTCGGCAAGAAGCCTTTCTCTTTCTGCCTCCAGTGCATTCTTTTCTTTATTAAACAGAGCAGGTTCCAGATACCCTTTGGCCATTAAACCTGTCAGTACTTGGCTCTGCTCCATGTTGTTTTCAATTTTAGTTTCCAACTCTTCAATTCTACGAAAACTCGCTGCATTGTTTTGGTTACGTAACCCATGAAAAAGTGGTCTTAATATAAACTTCTGACCGAATATGAGTTTATTCATCATCGTAACAAATGCAGTCTTTATATCTTCATCTCGAATGAACTGCATGGAACATTCCGTTATATTGCTGATATGCTTACTGCAGCACCAAGCAATGTATTTTCTTGTACCAGATGAATGAATCCGTCTTTTAAAGGTACTGCCACATTCCGAGCAGATAATTTTGCTAGAAAAGGAATATCGGTTTAGATATTTACTGTTGCGTTTTTCGATTCCTTTTTCCTTGGCTCTCTGATTGAGAATGGCATCTACAGCTTCAAAATCTTCATGGCTGATAATTGCCTCATGGTGGTTTTCTACTAGATACATATTTTTTTCACCATAATTGGTGTGCCTGTTAAAATGGCTATCAGTATAAGTCTTTTGCAAAATAACATCGCCAGTATATTTTTCATTGGTCAGAATCCCTCTAATCGTAGTAGCTGTCCAACGACCACCTCTTTTTGAAGGGATACCCTTTTGATTAAGATCATTTGCAACTTTCTGTGTGCCTTTGCCCGATAATACCTCTGCAAAAATATACTTCACAATTTCAGCTTGCTTGGGGTTTATTATCATCTGACCGTCAATGTTGTCATAACCATATGGTGGGTATGAAATCTTAAAAGTTCCGTTCTGAAATCTCTTTTGAATTGCCCACTTGTTATTTTCTGAAATGGAGATTGACTCACTTTCTGCAAGCCCGCTTAATATAGAAAGCATCAACTCACTTTCCATTGATTGGGTATTGATATTTTCTTTTTCGAAATAGATATAAATCCCTAGGTCCAACAGTTTACGAACCATCTCCAAACAATCCGTAGTGTTTCTCGCAAACCTACTAATGGACTTTGTAATAATTAAGTCAATCTTCTTATTTTCACAATCTGACAGCATTCTGAGAAGTTCCGTTCGGTTTTCTTTTTTGGTGCCACTAATTCCCTCATCATAATACAAGCCAACATACTCCCATTCTGGGTTTGCCTTTATGTAAGTCTCATAATGGGATTTTTGTGCTTGTAGACTTACTAACTGTTCATCACTACCCGTAGAAACACGACAGTATGCGGCCACTCGTAGTTTAGGTTTGATAATCGATGCAACCTTATTTCCTTCTATTTTCGTTATCTTTTTCATCGCCTCACCTCCTTCTTGGTAGGTCACATATTACCTCTGAAACCCTTATATATCAACGAATTCAGGGCATTATCTCTGCTAAAAAAGGAGAGAAAGTTTGGCGATTGAGTGCGTCTATCTTGTTGAATTCTGCTTCCGTTATTAAACCTTTTTGGAGCATCTTTCTAAGTAATTTCTCTGCCTGAATATAATCAAACTCACGCTGTAGCTGCTCCTGTGACATTTTCTTTAACTCGATGCTTTTGTCTATAACCCCATCTGAGATCTTCATAACTTTTTTATCCTCATGCTGATTCACGTAGAATCACCTCCTACCTAATAGCCGCGGGAACAGGTCGAAGTTGAGGATTTGTAAAAATAAAATAAAATAAAATCAGAGCATAAAAAAAGAGCCTGCAAGGGAAGAACCCCTACAGGCTAGATAATCTAACAGTTTAATATTTTATTTAGGAATCTCGATGATTTTTAACTCGCCCCATTTGTTAATCATACTTAATAAATGCATCCGTAAAGCCTGCCTTTTTAGCTTTAGCAAGCTGTGCCTCAGCATTTGCTTTGACAGTGTATGCACCTATTTGTACACGATAGTATTTCTTTTTCGCTGGTTCTGCTGATTTTTCTTCTTCGCTTAGAAGTTTCTTAACATCTGCTCTAAAGGCATCCATAGTCTTGCCATGCTTAGGAAACCAGTGCATAACATCCGCATGGTTACTGGCTATACCTTGCTTATAGCCTTCACTATGACAGATGATATCCTTCTCACTTAGTCCATAGAGTTTACAAAGATGTACACAAAGCTCTACTGCTTCCTTATAAACAGCAGAAAAATACGAGGCAGCGGTTAGACCGTCCTCGCAAATCTCAAATCCTATATGCGTGTTATTCGCATCTCCTCCAGCATGCCAACCACGATGATTCCAAGGCAATGTTTGGTATGTGGCAATGGAGCCATCTGCTAACTTACCAATAAAAGCATGGACGCAAACTTGACGACCTCCAGGTTTATCCTGATTCCAATGATTATTGTATTGGTTCTTTCCGAGCAAACCATCATCTGGACCAACATATCTCTTCAACCATGGGTTGTTAGCCCCTGTTGAATGAACCATTATACCCTTCGGTTTTATTGTTTTGCCTGCTTTGTAGCAGGCATTGTTCGTAAGTATTAGTTTGTATAATTTCATTATAATCACCTCAACATTTAATCATTTGGCTCAGGTGTAAGATGGACAGGGTACAGGTGATAGGTAAACTTTAAATCACAATAAGCATTTGATGATGTTCCATCACTTCCCATACAGATATACAGTCCATAACCTGCTGGAACTCTGGCCTGCCGCATTTGAATATGAATGTGCAAGGATTCTGCTGAAGTATTCGATCCGACAGGTGTACTCCGTTGAATTCTAGTGAATGTCTCCTCATCATTGGAAATATACAAGTCCAGTTCCTTTTCACTAGTATCCGATTGACGACAAAGAGTTATCAAATGGCAATCATAAGCCGTCGTATACAATTCTCCACCCTGACCGCCAATAACCACACTATTAATAGGTAATATCGTGTGCAAAGGACCACGAACACTGTTTGCACCGCCTGAACCCGAGACATTACCCGACAAAATATATCTTGAATAGGCCGACCGGGTGAAGTCACTAATAATAGCCGTTGCTGTGGATGAGAGAGGTATTGCGGAAGTCACATTTTCTGCTCTTTCAAGTAGAAAAAGGCTCTCACCTGCCTCAACGGTAGTACTACCTATGGAAAACCTTTGACTTGTCCAGTAAGCTGTACAAATTGGGTTTGGATCAGTCCCAGTTCCATAGGCAATATTCATTTCGTCATCAATGCCCCTTATAGCTCTAGCAAGTGTCTTAACTGTATTACGAAGGGTGTCTTGAATTAGAACCTGCACATTATTTGTAGCTGGACTGCCCAAAGCTGTAACGAAAGTATATGTTATCGTGCCAATTACTACATTGTTTCCATTTGCCATATTGCTAAATGTGATGGCTGCCCTCCGGCTAATCATATCCGGTGCACTAGCTGTTTCTATTGGATGCAAATGATTGAGTAGAATACCTGTCCTCCTATATAGATTTTCGCGGGTATCCTCAACCAAATTGTGTGTTGTATTTAGCAAATCATAGTTGTTGTTTAAAAGATTATAAGTGAGGTTGAGCAGATTATTTATTTCATCAATATCCAGTTCAGCTAAAGCCGAAAGCACTTTATTTAACCATTCCTGTGCAGGAGGTTCTGGTGGTTCAACAATTCCATCCACAAGAGCATCCTCGACTATGGTTAGTATTCTTGCACTCTTTCCAACCACATCACCATAAGTAACCCTTATTTCAAGCCGACCAACACCAACAAATGATGTGTCCGTTGCATTGGGCTGCCATGTAAGGACACCATCAGCGTAGTTCGTGACTACCGGATATGCAACCCCATCAGGCCTTTTGTAAATCGCATTTAAGGAGGCACTTGGGTAGTTATTTTCCAGTAGGCTTGATACATCAAACTCAATATTTCGGTAATTGTGTTCACCGCGTCGACCAATGAATACCGTTACCGCTTTTGTTAAGTCAATCATATTTCATCACCTGGCTTAGGAGGTTCCTCATCACGACCATGTAGTTGCTTAAGAACCGCCTTTAGTTTTTCTGGGATGGGTAGCCCAATATGACCTGCATTCTCCAAAATGGATACACCCTCGTTACTTAGATAGAAAAAGATTACCGCCGTTCGCAAAGCGCTGCCATTGTATCCTGCACTCCCTAAAATTTGTGTATCAAGAATATGAGCGATACCTACCATTACAAAGATGAGCACCTTTTTGAAAATTCCCTTGGCACCAATTTCGCTGGACAGCTTTTTATCTGTAATCGCACAAAGGACTCCTGTCAGATAATCAATTGCTACAAAAGTGACCAGTGTATATAGAAATCCGTCAAACCCGCCGAGAAACCATCCAAGAAAAGCACCAACAGCCGCAAAAGCTAACTGTATCCAATTCCAAATCTCTTTCACTGTAAACACCTCCATTACATTAATTTGTGTATTTAAAAAAGCACCCCTGTAAAATACAAGAGTGCTGTTGCCGTATCACACACCTTACAGCATCAGTATAAGATCGTGGATTTGTTGCATCACATCCGCCTTTGGACGCCCTGTTCCAATAGGGAGCCATGTCACAGGTGGTATATCAAATGCTGCAGAAGAGTCAAAACCATTAACCACTGTAATGATAGTATCAATAGCCTTTCGGATTTCAGTAATGTGAAATGGCCATTTTTTAACTGTTGTTCTTCCAGCAATAATCTCTTCACTCCAAATTACAGGGGATAAGTTGTAATAACTTAGCACTATATTTAAAGCGGTTCGAAGCGTCTGAATATGTGCTGCCTTTACGACAGTCTCATTTGCAGTAATCGTTTCAAAAGGTGGCGGTAATATAGTAAATGTCCGGACAACTTCTGTGCTTGCCGACTCAATATCACTATCAAGACAGCGGAAGGTTACAGTATGGTTTCCTACTGCAAGCGGTTCCGCTTGGTACACCGTACTAACACCATTTCCCAGATAGCCACTCGTAGAAAATCTCTCAGGATTATCCACACTATTAACCCACTCACCTGAATCAATCTTTACTTCCACAATCTGTGTCTGACCGTCTGGTTCAGTGCCTGTAGTAATCATAAAGCGTGGTGTAGTGTTATAAGTAGACTTTCCGGTCATAGGACTGACGATGATCGGAGCAGCAGGCGGACTGTTTTTCTTTACCGTGTTACTAACCACATGGCTTGAAACTGCATCAAGTGTATCTGTTACGCTTATTCGATAGCGGGTATACATTCCAGGTACCGGGGAAGCATTTACCTGATGGGTACCTGAAGTAGCACTTGAAATAATAGTAGTCAATGCTTCGTATACCGACCAATTTATACCGTCTGCTGATGTAGCTTGTTGAATAACATATTGCTTGATAGCACTGGTTCCCGGTATTGTTCCGCTCCACATAAGAGTTACTGTATTCGTCTCATATATTGAAGGAGTTGCAGTAAAAGAAGTAGGCGGAATGGGCAGTGTATTTCTGCGGACAGTGTTGCTAGATATAGTCCAGTCAGAATAAAAACTCTCTCCAGCCGTACCACGTGTCCTAACTCTATACCTACGGTAATAACCGCGAGTTGTCGGTGGGCTAACAATTACGCTGCCACTTGTTGTTGAGGTAACCGTTATTGTTAATGCTGTCCATGCTCCCCATGTGCTGTTATCTGCCGAGTCACTATATTGAATCTCATAGGATGTGATGGTGTTGCCTGCTCCACTGGATGCACCACTCCATGAAAGAGTAACATTTCCTTCAGCTAAAGTTGAACTTACCGAGCAAGCAGTAGGTGCTCCACAAGCCGTGATATCACAGTAAATACTATTACTGATTTTTTCCGATGAGTAGACATCGAGATTATCTATCGTCCATACACCAAATTGAGTATATGTTCCTGGAACTCGTGACACGTTAGGGTTATAACTACCTCCACTAGCCGATAGGGCCAATATGGTTAGAACATTCCATGAACTCCATGTACTGTTATCCGTAGATGTTCGACTAGCAATCTGGTACCCCTTGATTGCACTCGTACTTCCAGAAGCTCCGCTCCAAGTAAGTGTAATTATTTCATCACTATAATTGATTGGAGTAGCAGTTACTGTAGTTGGTGGGCTAGGAACTGTGTTTCTGCGAACAGAGTTCGACGATACTCTCCAGCCTGAATAATAACTTGCTCCTGCTGTACCTCGAGTTCGCACCCGAAACCTACGATAATTACCCCGTGTTGATGGTGGTGCAACTGACAAGCTGCCACTAGTGGCCGTGGTGGTTACTGTAGTTAGTGCTGTCCACGATCCCCAATTCAAGTTGTCAGCAGAATCACTATACTGTATCTCGTAGGAGGAGATGGCATTATTTGTACCACCGGAAGCACCACTCCATGATAATGTAACATTGTCCTCCGAGAGGGTTGCACTCAATGAACAGGATGTCGGAGCACTACAAGCTGTGGTTCTTATTGCCCAGTTAATGGTTAACACTATCTGGCTTAAATCATCTCTAGCTCGAAATCCCATATAGTTTAGTGTGCTGGAGCCAGCATCCATGAATAAACAATTACTAGCTCCACTACCGATGGAATCAATGAGTGCGGTGGAAATTGCGATATCCTTTGTACCCTGTCCGGCAGAAACAGTATAGCTATATCCAGAAGTAACTTTCGTAGGTCTACTCCCGGATATGCTGGTACCCGAACTAGGAGATGGCAAACCATATGCATTTCCAGCATAAAGTGTTATCGTTCTGGCTGAACCCCAATCACCTGCAGCTATCCTAACAAGACGAATACTGGCAGAGGTAGGATAATAGTTTGCATAGGTATTTCGAATACTTGTAAGGTCAAATAACATGGCACCAACATTCTCATAATTATTGGCTGGGGCATAAACCCCTTGTCGAACGTAGTCGGTTACACCCGCAATCCAACTGCCATTACGCCATGTACAAGCATTTATCGCTTGATAGGTTGCCATAGAAATTCACCTCACTCGTAAACCGCCGATACCAATGAGTTCACTAACCCACAAAGGCTGGTGTTTAATCTGGTATCAGTAATGTTATTTGCTGCAATTGATGTAGCCGCAGCAGGTACCAGAACGTCTGCAATACCGAGTTCATATACATCGCTGGTTCTTGTTAAGTCTGGGGCCACTGGTGTAGCAGCTGGAGTCCCTGTAACAACTGCAAGCTGAATATTCCTGCTGATTTGGCTTAAGCGAACAACAATCCGGTCAATGCGTGGATTGCTACCGTGCGCTGTAGCGAGAGGCATATTTAACGCATCTGTATTCTCATATCTATATCCATTAATCCACGCACTTCCAGCCGCCACGCTTACTGCCAATCCCATCCCTGGTGATACCTGCAGATTTGTAGCTGTTTTATAAAATATCCCGTTTGAAACAAGACTTCCAAAGTATGCTGCAAAATCCGTGGCATCATAGACTCTATCTCCATCGGATGAATTGAAAAATCCGCTTTTCTCCATACAAAAATTCCTCCTTCCTAGATGGTTTTCGTATACTCGATAACCACGTAGCCCGTATAATCTGTCCGGTCAATACCAGGTTCAACAACGACATTTGTTTTATCCACATAAAGACCGATTTGTGAAGCGAAGTTGTTATACCGTGCAAGCGGTAGTGGCAAGAAGTTAGTGCCATTTGTTGCAAAGCCAGATAAACTAACAACTGTACTTAGGTTTGCAATACCATGGGCTACGCTCCCAGGAGTAGCATTGGGAAGGGAGCCGAGGTTTACTACTTTTCGATATATTACCTTACCATCTACCCATAGACGCCCTGTGTTTTGTTCTGTCATAGAGTAATCAGTAAACGCAGAGGAGATTTTAGTTGCTGTAATCGTTCGTTCTGCAATCTTTGTACCAGTGACCGCTCCATTTGCAATCCGTGCTGTAGTTATTGGATCGTTATTAATATTTAACCAGTTCGCTTCACCAGACGGATTGTTAAACACAAAAACAGATATCACATAAAACGTCATGGTATTGCGTGATATAAAAAATCCCATTGCCCGCTGATATCCGTTTCCCGTGTTATCCCCGCTATGCTTTACCAAAAAGACATGCCCGTCATCGCTTGGCTGATCACTGAATTTGTTGCCGCTCCACGAGGTGAAATAAAAAGCATCTCCAGGACTCATATGGTGCAGAGCATACTGGCCGATCGATATAGTTCCTTCTCCAACAATTACCTCAAGTGAAGGCAGTTTCCCAAACAGATTGTTAATACTATCGGTAACAGTATCTCCTTGGATATTGGGGTCAAGGTCATGAATATCTCCAAGTGTTTCTGACACATTACCTAATGCTTCTGCAATATCAGAGATGCCAGTTGGGGCAGATAATGCCGTTTTAACCTCACTCATATCAGAGCGAATTTTTTGAGCTATTGTTAGCTCGCTCTTTCCGAATACTACGCTGATGCTTTGACCGTCCGCGTCATATGTCTCCTCCACTTCAGCGATTCGTGTTGTCATAGATACACCCCATGCTTTGGAAATAACCTTAACAACCTGCCCAAGGTCAAAGTCTACCTTATAAGTCAGGTTGCCATGTGGGTTAACTGATGTATCAAAGGAATAACGTATTACTTGCTCATTTAGCTTGCTCTGCCCACGAAAAATCAGCGTATTGATATAATCCACTCCAAAATCTTCTGCCCGTAGGTCTTTAGCATCCACAAAAATCTCATGTCGAGTTTCTCCCGATCCACTTGTAATTGCTACAAATGTCCGCTCTGCACCTTCACCCTCTCCACCTATAAGAGCAGTGTTAGCAAAATCTGCTGCACTTACTGTATAAACCTGCTCAGTTAGGTTCTCATACTCCTTAGAGAACACTGCCTGTGATTCAGTCCCCTTATACAGCATTATTGTAAAAACCCCTGTTTCAGGAGTAAAAATAGTCTTGATACCAACCTCCGAAACTTCACATAGTTCCGTCACTGCGTCCATCAAGTTGCGGTACGAAATTTGGGTGCTGATGGGTATACCCAGGTTTGGGGATGAAAAGGATATACCGCTGATCTTTCTTGCTACATCAGAAGGATTGATAAGGTTATTTTCTATAAGTTGCTCCACACAATCAGAAATGTCACCGGACAATTTCTCCGTTTGCCATACAATGCGTCTAGCAAGAAAGGACGTGGCAAAGCGACCACTTACTGTAATAAATTCCTGATCCGTCTGAGACAAGGAAAGATGCTCAATAATCCCAGCTTCTTCATCATCGTTCTTCCAAATGATATTTCCTTCTTTTAGAAGTTCGGCATTCTCTTGTGTGGCGATGGCTTTTAGTTCAAATGAACCACACTGAGAATAACGCCGTGTCCATCGAAGATATTCGAAAGATTCCACGATGCCCACAAGCTCCCGGTTTGTATTAAAGATATATAGTTCCATACTCACACCCCCAGAAATTGTGGACGAAAGTAAATACTGACCTCCAACAGTTCCATATTAACTGAAGCGTCATAGCGCAGTGTGTTAGTACCTGCAGCAAGCTGGAAAAACGTTGAATTGGTGTCCAATAGTGAAAAAGCATTTGTAACCGTTGACCCTATAACCTGGACCACACGCTTACCAGCGAAATGGGTATATACACGAAGTTCATCACCAGCACTCATTGTAGTGAGAAGCCGGATATATTCTCCCGTGTCTATGTTTAGTAGTTCAGGGTTGGTAACCGTACCCAGTGCTCGAAATACGATTTCGCATCCACAAGATACATCACCAATGTTTTCTACTGTGATGATTTGGCTCGGCTGACGCATTCCTAACTCCATACCACTTACTGGTATCTCCAGTTCAAACTCAAACAGAGGTATCCATGACGCCAGCTCCTCTCTCACCTCATCCAATGTTTCGAAGAAAGGGGATGGACAGAGTAAACTTACAAAGAAGTTTGGTATGCGTTGCCTAGTAGAAACAGTAAATCCTGCTTCCTCTACCACACAAGTAATTTGCCGTCCACGATACAAAAGAGTCCCTCGCATTTTTGGAGTAAATATCTTAAGAAATCTCTGTCTCCGTACATAAGCCTCGTCAAGAGAATCCGCTACGACCGTACCTTCTAGCGTGATATTACGCATATCCAGTGTGGAGGAAATATAAAAAGCACCGTCTTGATCCGGTGCCTTAAATGTATTAACGGTCTGGCGTATGTTGCCTGTGCCGTCTATCTTGGTAAGAAAATACGGGCGGCTTTGTTTTAGGGTGATACTCTCACCGTTTGAGTTAATATAAGTAAGTTCCACTGCCAGACCTCCTTTAATATTCTAGTGCCAGTTTGCGAGACAGATTTTTGAATTCCCTGGCTAATTCTTTTTCAGATAGAGGCTTTGGTGACACAACAGAGATATTTTGAGTGATACTTGTACCATTGGCATTCCCTTGCCCAGATAAACCTCTGTAATTAAAATCAAAACTAGTTGGTACAGCATTTTGCATATCCCTTGAAACTGCTATCATTGCATCCTCAAAACCTACACCAATACCTTCACCCATATTGTGGCCAATTCCAGCAAATAGCTTTGAAGGTGAACTGATGCCGAAGAAATTCTTAATCTTTGATACAACATTGCCGAAAAATCCAGAGATTTTACTCCATAGCCATGCACCTGCATCTGAAATACCTTGCCACAGACCTTTGATTAAGTTTCCACCTACTTTAGCCATCTGGCTTATATAACTGGTAAAAGCATTGACCAATCCTGAAATAATCTGAGGAACAGCCTTGACGATCTCTACTATTATCCTTGGAAGATTCGCAATTAATGCCACAAACAGCTGAACACCGGCCAAGATGATCTTGTCGATGTTACCTACAATAGCGTTTACCAAAGATGTTATTATTTTCGGAATCGCCCCAACCACAGTAGTGATAATTTGCGGGAGTGCCTGTATGAGTGATATTAATAGACGTATGCCCGCATCTATAATCAATGGAATTGACCCAATAACTGCACTGATAATACTGTCGATAATCTGCGGGATTGCTTCCACGATTGCTGTGATGATAGTAGGTAGTGCTGTAACCAGTGAAGTCAATAATTGAATACCTGCATCAATAATCTGTGGAATGGATTCCACTATAAAATCCACTATTGCTTTTATGATGACAGGTAAGGCAGTTGTTAGTTGAGGTATTGCATCTACCAATCCCTGTGCTAATCCTATAATCAACTGCAAAGCGGCATCCAAAATAAGTGGTAGGTTATCCATTAATCCTTGGACAATCTGCGTGACTGCCGAAACTGCCGCGGGTATCAGTTGCGGTAGAGCCATGCCAATACCCTCCACAAGTGCGGTTACCAGTTCTATTGCTGCATTTATGAGCAGTGGCAGATTATCAATCAACGCACCGACAATCGTCATTACTGCATCTACTGCCGCTGGAATCAGTTCAGGCAGTAAGTTCAAGAGTGTCTCCAACACCTGCGTGAACAGGCTCGTGACAGTTTCCAACAACATCGGAAGCAGGTCACCTATTGCTGTTAATATCGCATCGAACGCAGGCGGTAGTGCGGTTACGATGTTTTCTAAAACAGGCACGATATTTTTAACGACTGCACGGAATGCATCCACAAGATTTTCCGTCAAATTTGTCATGTCTGCATTAGCGTTACCGAGTCCTGCTGTAAAAGAGCCAAGTGCAGCTTGTAATAACCCAATAGAACCAGAAATGGTCTCAGTTGACTCTCTCGCAAAGTTTCCGGCATACTGCTGTGTGTTCTCAAAAAACATCTGCATTGCGACTTCCGCTTTTTCCGCTTGTGTAGCGGTATTCCAAGTGAAATCTAGTCCCTTAGCAAGAGCATAAGCTTCGATGTTTGTAGCATTCATGGCAACACCTAAGTTATCCATCATGGTAAAGTTGCCTTTTGCCGCTCCCGTAACCGCTTCCATGGCAGAAGACATATCTATACCCATAACGGATGCCATATCTGCTGCACGTTGCATCGCTTTTTCTGTCAATTCAAGACTTTTTCGCTGTTCAATGCCAGAGCCTTGGAACAATGCACCCATTTTATTAGCTGTTGCCAAATACTCACTTTGGGAAATTCCGAGATTTCTATAGGCTTCTTCACCGGTCTTTTGAATTGAAGCAGCATATGCTCCAAAGACTGCTTCTGAGCCACCTAGGTTTTGCTCCAATTCCCCAAACTGAGTAACTACCTCTTTACCCAATTTTATAGCAGCAGCTCCAGCAGCAACTGCAACTGTGCCCATAGCCACACCGATGCCCTTGAGTATACCACCAAGCTTTTCAAATTTACCTCCAGAATCTTCCGCACTTTTGCCTGAGTTGTCCAACTCTTCACCGAGATTATCTGCTTCAACCGCAGACTGCTGAAGTTCACGCTCCATATTATTGAGTTCTGCCTGAGCTCTGTTCAGCTGAATCTGCCAGTTTTGAGTGCGGCGGTCATTTTCACCGAAAGAGGAGGTGGCATTATCAAGAGCGGCCTTAAGGGTTGAAATCTTTTCTTTCTGTGCGTCGATTTCTTTATTCAAAACCGCATTACGAGCAGTGACCGACTGGATGGATTTATCGTTTTTATCAAACTGGCTGGTCACAAGTGCCATTTCACTGCCCAGCACCTTAAAGGACTGATTGATATCTCGTAGGGCGTTCTTAAACTCACGCTCGCCCTCGACGCCTATTTTCAATCCAAAATTGTCCGCCATACCTTCACCTCCTCCTATATGCCTGGTGGGATAATATCGTCAATCGTTCGAGTTTTCTTCGGCTTTTCGATCCCATGCCATTGCTTGTGGCAAGCCCATAAATCAAAAAACAGTCCAATTGGCATAAGCCAGAATTCCTCTGCGTCCATGCCCATCTGAACTGTTCCATAATAATAAAGTCGGGTAAAGACTTCAGCGTCCGTTACCCGACTTCCATGTTTTTTGGAGTTTCTTCCTCACTTTCCACGTTGCGCTTTGCACCTTTGAACATTGCTTCGGTGATTGCACTTTTATATTCCGCCAAATCAAGCGGTGAGGTAAGAAGCTCCACTTCTTCCTCTGTCAACAATTCTTCTGGTGCATTCTTATTCTTAAGATTACGAATTAAAATGGACTGGTTTGCAAGCAATGTGATTAGCCAAACGATCTCGTCCAGTGCCATCTCAAAGTTTTCTGATTTCATCAGTTTTTCTCCAAGATTTTCAAGACCACCGTAACGACCAGCAATTGCCTTTGTTGCACGTGTAGTTAAAACCAGTTCATACTCTTTGTCACCTATTTTGATTGTGGCACTTCTCTCATTATCCATCATTTCTCCTCCTATGGTTCAGGTGTATATACGGGTTCATAAACTTCAGTGAACCAGCCTGTTATGGTGGACGATGAAACACCGGGGTCACCTTCTGTGACTTCTGCTTTCCATGGGTGCTTGCCCAACCCATCCAGCTTGTTCCTACGCATAACTGTTCCTTCAATAGTAGGTGTAGAAAAGGTAATGGAATCCGCCTTTGTCTGTAAGTTGGTTGCTGGTAGTCCAAACTTAACACGATACAACCAAAAATATCGGTATGTTCCATTGGCCTTTTGCGCACGAAACCCCACTGCAACAGGTGTACCTACACTCTCACTTGCAGAAATTAATACCCCATTGTCGTCGGTAGACGCACCAGTTAGATCTGCTGCTACTGTCGGGCCAATGTCATCTACACCGAGAGTGAGTGTACCGCTGTTAAAGTCCTTCACAACCTCGGCAGCACCATCATCGGCATACAGAATTGCTTCCACCAATTCTACCGAAAGTTCGGCAGTAATGGCTTTTGCGAGTACCGAAGGCACACCATAGGTTTCCTCGCCATTTGAGTCCTCGGTTATTTTTGCATAGTACAGTTTATCCAAACCGATAGTTGCCATATGTTATTCCTCCATTCCATAGTTTTTCGCCACGTCGATGGCGTAATGATGATATCCAGTATCATCCTCGTGACCAATATACCTACGCTCAGTCACTGTAAAATCATCGTTTAACAAAGCCGTTGTAATCTGTCTCTTCCGCTCTAAGTAGTTGCTCTTGGAAAATAGTGATATCCGTGCTTCCTGCACATCAAAGCCAGGGCGGTTATCCGCATGAACTTCAAAAACATCCGAAAGTGGGAGTATCACCACGTACTCATCCGGTGCCAAACCTGAAAAAACCCCGGTTTCTACGGGGATAGGTATTGCTGTCAGAAGTGTATTTAACTCCTCTAAGATATTCATATTTTATCAATCTCCTCCTCAAGCTTTGCGATCATCGCATTAATGCAAGGTTTCCTAGATGCAGTTCTCGCAGGCTTTAGGAAGGGTTTTGCAGGCTGACCATGTTTACCATATTCAATGATTGTGGCAATTTTAGCATTGCTCTCACCATCAGAACGCGGCTCGGCAAAGCCAACTTTAACATTGAAGTTTCCGTTTCTATCTTGCTTTGCACTTGAAAGTCCTAGTGAAGATAGTAGCTCCCCAGTACTTTTGGATGGATATTTTGTGTTCTTACCAATTACTTTACTTAGATTCCCCTTAACTTTATCCAGTACCACTTCACCGCCAACTTCCAGAACCTTAGGAAGAATTACATCGGTCTGGTCAGCTAATCGTGATACCTTTAAAAGGAATTCTTCTGGCATCTTTATATTCACTTTTGCCATATCCATCACCTCACAGTTGGTTCTATCTTTTCTGCTAAAACCTCGACATACATACCTCGGTTTCTAACATCATCAACACTTAAAATCTGATATCTGCCATCATCACAAACGATGACCATTTCACTGGTCACCCTAAGGCCAGAAATTTTTCTAAACCTAAATAGGGAAGTTGCAGAAGAAAATGATGCCCTATTTGCCCACCGCTCACTGCCATGCCGATCTTCCTTGTAGGCACGTACACTGGCAAGTATGTTATCGCCTATAGCAGCGAAACCATCCTTGTCTTTAATAGGCTCTGTACTGATGATATCAATAAAGGTGTTCATCTTTCCAAAACTCATAATTTACACCTTCCAATCCCGGTCTAGCCTAAGAAGTAGGTTCACCGTGTTCCAAACCTGCTGCCCCGCCTGTACGCTATCGGCGAAGAAACCAGCCGTCGAGCCATCTCTGCTTTCGTAGAAATGACTCGACAGCATGATTACTGCCTGTTCAGTAGTTGGGGGCATAATATTCTCAGTGTAATAACCCTCAGCAACATGCTGATAACTTTCCGCATAAGAGACGGCGGCTTTGATGTAATGCAGCAGAAGTCCATCGTCTGCGTCATGCGTCAGGATCAGATTTGCTTTTACTTTAGGGAGAAGATTATCAGTTGTCATGCCGTCCGCCTCCTTCCGGTCATTCTTCGTCTGTAGCCATTAACCCAGCCGCTTTTAGTTTAGCGAGCAGAGCATTAAAATCTGTGACAAGAGTGGCTGTATCCTCAGCTATGCTGTCGGCTTGATTAGCAGCCATTTTTACCAGCCCAGAGACTGACTCCGTAGCATCGGTAGGATATGTTGGAGCATACAGCTTACCATCTTCACCAATTTTGATTTCGACAGTATCACCCTCATCAGCAGCGGCGGCTTTTACACCACCAAGAGTCTCCTCTGTTGCCACGAGAAGCGGATCGGCGGAGAGCCCCGTTACCGAGGCTCCTTCCTTGATTTCAAGTGTTCCGCCTATAACAGTTTTTTCTCCGCCTTGTTCGGTATAATTCTTAGTGTTATAGCTCATAACGCACCTCCATTAAGCTTTCTGCTGAAGTACTTTTATGGCTTCAGGTAGAATTAATTTTCCATCCACACGCTGAGTAGCAACAAAGCCTACTTGACCAGTAACAGCATAAAGTTCATTAAGCCTCTTAAATACACGACCCTGACGATCAGCTACCCAGTAATAACTAAAATCACCAAATGCGATACTCTTTGCAGCTGCAGCAATAGTTGGCATATATGCAGAAGTATACAATGGTCGATTAAGGATAGTATCCGGTGTACCTGCCTGTAAGGAAGGTTGCCATAGGTACTGTCCTTGACCATCCTTTAGTTTACGGATTGCTTTTACAGTGGCGTCGTTCATAACGAATACAGCCTTATTACGGTAAGGTGCCTTTAGTGAATAGAACAGATCAAGTACCTCGTCCATAGTAATTGCCGTAGCACCTGCAGTAGTCACACCAATTTGGGCACCACCTGTAGAAGCAAGGATACCTGTCGGTTTTCCAGATCCATCACCGGTAAAGAACGCCTCTTCCTCTTTGTTACCGATACGCCTTGCAAACTCCTTAGAGATGTAGGCTTCAAGATTGAACACAGAATCGTTAAGAAGCTCCTCGGAAACTTTGATCATGGTAGCGAGTTTGTAAGCTCCTATAGAAACCTGTCCGAAGCTATCATCGCTATCTGGGATAGTGCCTTCTTCATCCACCCAGGAAGCAGTACCTTTTGTAGCTACAACAGGAATTTTCCTATCGCCAGAAGATGTATTGATAACATTGGCCAGTGAACGGAAAATGTTCTCTTCCTCAAGAGCCTCTACTAAGGTACGTTCAAACTCGTCAGGCACAAGATAACCACCCTCGGAGTCTGTACCAATTTGAAGGGCATTTCTTACGTTTACATCAAGGCCTTCCCCTGCACGAGTACGCATAGCATTCCAGAATGCTTTCTTGTACTCTGCAGACGCGCGTCCTGTCTTATCATCGGCATGTTTGGACGGTGTGTTTGTAATAGGGCTACTCGTGGCTTTGGAAAGTTCTAAGTCAATAACCGCCTGACGTTCCAAACGTTCTATTTCTTTACCAAGTGCAACAACTTCAGCTTCCATCTTTTCATAGGTTTGTGTGTCCTCTGCGGATAACAATCCATCACCGCCACGTTTTGAATCAAGGAATGCCTTCGCCGCATCCCAAACCTTAGCGCGTTTCTCGCGCAATTCAAGAATTTTACTCATTGTTATTTCCTCCTTTAAATTAGTGAGAAATTAAAGAAAGCCGCTTATCCAGCGACTCTATAGGTGTACCTGTTTTTTGTTTTTGTTTTTTAGGTAGTTTACTAATAAGTGAGTTGGTAACCGCCATCCTGCTAAAGATAAGGCTATCTGCCAAATCCGGTGTTTCATTTTCCATAAACATGATCTTATCTGCAAAACCAAGTTCGATGGCTTTATTTGCATTCATCCATGATTCTGCATCCATCAGATGAGAAAGCTTTGTTCGGGAAAGACCAGTCTTTAACTCATAGGCATTAATAATACTTTCCTTAACTTCATCTAATAGAGCCTTTGCTCGCAACATTTCCTCGCTGTCACCGATGGCAATGGTCGAAGGGTTATGAATCATGATCATGGATACCGGCGACATATATACATCTCCACCCGCCATTGCAATAACGGAAGCTGCACTTGCCGCAAGCCCGTCAATTTTTACAGTGACCTTTCCTGTATAGTCCATAAGCATGTTGTAAATCTGAGCTGCTGCAAACACATCCCCGCCAGGAGAGTTAATCCACACTGTAATATCACCGGTGCCAGCCAGCAGTTCATCTTTGAACATCTTAGGTGTGACCTCATCACCCCACCACGTTTCTTCGGATATCACTCCATTTAAATAGAGAGTGCGCCCTTCATCAGAATCTCGCACCCAATTCCAGAACTTCTTCATTTACTGACCTCCTTCGGTTTTGGCAAACGCTCCTGCGTCAGCCAATTTCGTCATATTTCCGTTAACCAGATATAAATCGCCACCTTCCTCAGCTGGGATACGGTTCATGTCCTCCAATTCACGGATATCATTAGCTGACATCCAGCCATTTTGCCGCCCAATAGCATAGCCATTCATTCGGCTTTGATAATCGCCGCGCAGCAGACCATCTAAATTGAACTTGATGAATACTGATGTTTTCTCAGAAGGCAAAATAAGCGATTGCTGGAGACTTTGCTCCCATCTCACCACCCACGGATCGAGAGTGTATTTTACAAACTCCAAAGACTGCTGCTCGATATTAGAGAAGCTAGATTTCTCAAGATCTCCCACCATATGGGGAGGCACACGGAAAATCCTTGCAATCTCATTGATTTGAAATTTCCGTGTTTCTAAAAACTGAGCCTGTTCTGGAGGTATACCGATGGCTTGAAACTTCATGCCCTCTTCCAATACAGCGATTTTATGTGCCTTAGCTGTGCCTTGGTAAGCACTATTCCAGCTATCCTTCACTCTCTGTATGTCTTTAATTACTCCCGGGTGCTCCAGCACACCGCCGGGATTGGCTCCATTAGCAAAGAATGCCGCACCGTACTCTTCAGTAGCAAGTGACATACCGATTGCATTTTTTGCCATAGCAATAGGGCTATAGCCAATGAGTCCATCAAAACCTAAACCTGGTATGTGAAGTACATCATCTTTGCGAAGTGTGACATAGCCTCCCTTTGGATTCAGGCCACTTTCGTCTGTATCCCGGTAGTAGGTATAAACCAGTTCACCATTTGATGCTCGACTTACTTCCATCTTGTTAGGAAGTAGGGGATAAAGCGCAATTGCCTGGCCACGACCATTTCGAACTATCTGTGCATAAGCATTACCCCAAAGTAAAAGATGACTCATCAGTGTTTCTCGAAACACAAATGAAGTCATCTCTGGATTTGGTTCATCATGAAGAAGGTAATACAAAGGGTGGAAAGGAATCTTTTTTTTACCTCCATCAGAACGATATCTATATACATGTAGTGGCAGTCCAGCAATAGCTTCAGCTAGTATTCTTACGCAGGCATACACCGCTGTTGCTTGCATTGCAGTACGCTCATTTACTGTTTTGCCAGATGATGTACCGCCGAATAGGAAGGAAAATGCGCTACCCACACGGTTTTGCGGTTTGTCCCTTGAACGAAACAGTCCTTTTAATAAATTCATAGGCCTCACCTCCAAATTGAAAGAATTACACCACAAACAATCATTGAAATTTATAGAATTATTAAACCTCTCTCGTCATACACCGAGTCTCCACTATTACCTGGTCCACAGCGGATGGCGCGGTCGAGTGCCATAATAGTTGCCACTGCTCCATCTATTTTTTCTGTACTTTTTTCCTTGTCCGGTTTTATATTTCCAGCCGGATCTGTTTTTATATAGATGTTATCCATCATCCACCGTAGTACTGGATGCCCGCCGTGTGCTATTCTTTCTTCTAATGTCAGCTTCATAAGTTCCTTTGTAGGTGGTGACATATCTTTAAAACCTTGACCGAAAGGAACTACAGTAAAGCCTAACCCTTCAAGATTTTGCACCATCTGAACAGCGCCCCAGCGGTCAAAAGCAATCTCTCGAATGTTGTACTTTTCCCCCAGTTCTTCAATGAATTTTTCAATGTATCCATAATGGACTACATTTCCCTCGGTGGTTAAAATATAGCCTTGCTTCTCCCAAAGGTCGTATTGCACGTGGTCTCGTCGAACTCGGAGGTCAATATTATCCTCCGGCATCCAAAAATACGGGAGAACGGTATATTTATCTGTTTCATCTTCCGGTGGGAACACCAGCACGAAGGCTGTAATGTCAGTGGTAGAGGATAAATCAAGTCCTCCATAGCATACTCTACCTTCAAGGCTCTCTGGTTTTACTGGAAACGCACAGGCATCCCACTTTGCCATTGGCATCCAACGGACAGATTGCTTAACCCACTGGTTCAGACGCAGCTGTCGAAAGCTATTTTCCTCAGCAGGGTTCTGCTTTGCACTTTCACAAGCGGCTCTAACTTTATCGATACTTACTGTAATTCCTAAGCTTGGATTTGCTTTCTTCCATACTTTAGGATCAGTCCAATCATCCTCTTCTTTGGCACCGTAGATTACGGGATAAAAAGTAGGATCGTATTTTCTGCCCTCAATAATATCAACCGCTTTTTGGTGTGTTTCATAGCAGATACTCTGGGTATCCGTCCCTGCAGTGGTGATAAGAAAATATAGCGGTTGGGTTCTCGCATCACCAGACCCTTTTGTCATAACATCAAATAGTTTCCTATTTGGCTGAGTATGAAGTTCATCAAAAACAACACCATGTATATTGAAGCCGTGTTTTGAATAGGCTTCAGCCGACAATACCTGATAAAAGCTGTTGGTCGGCAGGTACACCAGTCGTTTAGTTGAAGCCAGCAACTTCACTCGTTTATTCAGCGCTGGACACATCCGCACCATATCGGCTGCTACTTCAAATACAATTGATGCCTGCTGGCGATCTGCGGCACAACCGTATACCTCTGCTCGTTCTTCACCATCTCCACAAGTGAGGAGAAGTGCGATTGCTGCTGCAAGCTCGCTTTTTCCCATCTTTTTAGGTATTTCTATATAAGCCGTGTTAAACTGCCGGTATCCATTAGGTTTTAAGATACCGAATAAATCACGGACAATTTGCTCCTGCCAATCGATAAGTTCAAAAGGCTTGCCTGCCCATGAACCTTTCGTATGGGAGAGTGCTTCGATAAAAGCCACAGCGTAATCAGCAGCGTCCTTATCGTAATATGACCCTTCAGCTATAAAGGCGGTCGGCTTATATTTCTTCAGTTTCCGCATAAACACCGCCCCTTTTATGGAAAAGGACATAAGAAAAGAGCCTCAATCCTATAGATGAAGCCCTTTTCTCTATCCTATTTAGATTTAGTTATTTCTTTTTATCCACTTCACCCGTCAGTATGAAATGGGCATATTCTGCTTTATGGTCTATTAAATAGACTACCAATTCATAAAACCCTCGTTCATTTGCCTCATACTGTACTCGGTCCACATCAAACATATTTGTGACTCCACTTTCTCGGATGGAAAGGATTTGTTGCTTAATTATCTCATTCATTGGCTACCTCCTCCGATTCTATTGAATCGGTTGTCGCTTTGCGCAGGATTTCCACATCGAAGCCCGCACTCTTATAGCCTTCTAAAATTGTACTGTAATAATAACAACTCGGCTGTCCAAGCGGTCTACCATCATTCATGATGTAGACCATCGCCTTGACGGTTTTGCTTCCCAACTTCACTTTTATTGTTTCCTTTCGATAAAGGAACGGCCATCCCTCGTAACGGTCAAGTGCCGCTTCATCGGTCGGTGTAATCTCCCAAACTAAAACTGGTACGTTGCCACCCTCAAAAGGCTCGATTGTCGCCACAGCGCCCGCGTGTGCCCCTCTAAATAATAGGCGGTGGTCATTGATTTGACTTGCTCCTACCACCTTCGCTGTGGGGCATCTGTCGGCCATTTGCTTTAGATTAAGGTTGGAGCCATAGGCAAGGTATAATTTATTCTTCATTGTAATCCTCCTTCTTAGCTTTGTGGGTTAGGGGCAGCTCAGGCCGCCCGAAACCGCCATGCAGCTGAACCCGAAAGTGCTGCTGTCAAATGTTCTCTGCAGTTTGCAAATTCATCTCCAATGAAACCAATCCGGTTTAGATAGGTTCTCATGGCAAATTTCTCGTTTTCCACCTGCGGTTTCTTTGCTGATGCACACTTTTGTGTTAAGGCTTGGTGGTTGATGGCAAGTGCTAGAACAATGTAGCTTCTTATCTTTCCTGCATGAAGTTCGCTATTGAACCCTCTAAGTTCAACTGTATGGTTTCCGGTAAAAAAGCTGTGAAGGTTGAGGAAATGGTAGCGGCTGTTGTGGTAATGAGTGTTTCTACTCTCGCTGTAGCCCTCGTACCAAATGTCCTCAATTTGTCTCATGGTTCTAGGCTTTTTACGGTTCATCTTCTCAACCAAAATACTGTCCATCTTTTTGCAGTAACTCATTCTCTGCGGTGCAATCTGAAGTGCTTTATAAAATAAGTCATTTTTGCTTGCAATGATATTTACAAAGTTTCGAATGCTTCGTGGGGTATGTTCAGCACCGTCTAGATGAATGTGAATTCCGCAAGATGTATTTGTAAAGGCTCCAGCTTTGCGAAGCTTTCTTACTAGCTCCTGCAAAGTTTCAATGTCCTCCCGGTAGGTTAGGATTGGACTAACCAGCTCAACGCTATAATCTCTACCTGCAGCTACTTTTCTTCTACCTTCTTTTCTTTGGCAGTTGATGCTCCCATCGTACATAAACTTCCACACTCGACCATCTGGAGTTTTTACCTTCTTGGTGTCGTAGTATGTCCCGCCTTCACTGTAAATGCCTTGCAAATACTCTGCAGCGACTCTAGCCGCCCTTTCCCTTGTAATCCCGGTAAATTCAATCTCAATCCCGAATTTTGCACTTAACATCGTATCTCGCTCCTTTTAAAGTGTGTTTGTCCTTTCGGCATGTACATATATCACTCTAAAAGGCTTATATAGCAAGACAATTCTGCAATATAAATCTACATATTTACTGCCATATTGGGCTTAAAATGTGTATTTTTATTCTTCGATTTTCTTGCATAAATCCTCTCCAAAGACCACTCCAAGAGAACTGCCTGAATCCCAACTGACGTGGATAGTTCCCATATCATCAACACTAGTAACCGTACCTTTATCTCCTGGCTGAAGCTTGGTATAAGGGTCATTCATCTTAAGTAGCATGACACGAGTTCCTGGAGTGTAATAACTTCTAAGTTGCTTTAGCATTTCTGGATGAATGATATTCATTATTCACTCACCTCCTGATGCTTGGCACTTCCGCTTTTGAAGGCAGAGCTACCCGACAGTTTGGAGAGGAGAATTTTTCGTTCTGTTTTGTATTCTGGCCCGATAAAGCCAAGTCTTAGAAGGAAACAACGGAAAGCGTACTTTTCATTCTCCACTGATTTCTCGGTCGAGTTGACGCGGGTCTGTTTCTTTGCCATTTCACAAAGTGCTGTTACAAAGTGGGTATAAGCCTTAACCTCCTCTGCGGAGCACTCACTCTGGAACCAAGGGAAGGTTATAAATTCCTCATTTATGATAATGGGAATAGAGTCAGTATCAAGTGCTTTCTTTATAAGGGTTTCTTTGCTTTCTACCAATCCTTTTAGGTTACCAAGTGCAGTTTCGCTAAAACCCTCCCTCGGCATTTGAATAATCAAACTAATAGCTTCTTCGGTTTCATTTGATTCGTTGTATACGGGAGGTTCTTCGTAATCACTATTTGGATTTACCCTACCCCCAAGAGCCGCTTCATTGGGAACTTGAATATTTTCAAGAACAGGCTCTGCTGCTGGAAGTGGTGTGTCAAATTCTACTGTAACCGCCTTAAAGTCATGAAGGCCTAATAGATTATTAACCAGTTCAGAATTATCTGGTCCTCTGACTACCCCGTTTTTGTCAATGTTGTAGTCTGCCACTTCATATGCAAATGTAGGTGCTCCAAGATATCTTGCAGGAGCATTCAGTTTTTGGCTGATTGCGTTGACTAGCTCTTTTCTTTTTGCTCCTGTGACATTATAATTTATCTGCATTTTTTATACCGCCTTTCTATTTTCGGTACATACATATATCACTCTAAAGGCTGTTAATATCAAGTCATTTAGAGCATCTTTCTGTAGAAAATACTCTTCCATTAATCGGCGGTAGCAACGTCTGGCAGGTCACAATATCTTATTTTCGAACCATCTCTTAAAAGAAACACACTGTCTGAGTTTCCAACTTGCTCAATATACCTTTTCACAATGACATCACAGTACTTTTCATCCAGTTCAATGGTGTAGCAGATTCTATCTGTCTGCTCACAAGCAATCAGTGTACTTCCTGAACCTCCAAAAGGGTCTAACACTATACTATTTGTTAGGCTTGAGTTCATAATTGGATAAGCAATTAAGGAAACAGGCTTCATCGTTGGGTGGTCTGCATTCTTTTTAGGTTTATCAAATTCCCAGATAGTTGATTGCTTGCGGTCTGAATACCAGAGATGCTTACCCTTCTTTTTCCAACCAAAGAGTACTGGTTCATGCTGCCACTGATAAGGAGATCTTCCAAGAACCAAGGATTGCTTCTTCCAAATACAAGTACCAGAAAGATAAAAACCTGCATCGACAAATGCCTTTCTAAAATTAAGTCCCTCTGTATCGGCATGGAATACATAAATGCTTCCATCTGTTGCCAGTGCTGTTTCAATATTTATAAAGGCATCTAACAGAAACTTATAAAAAGCATCATTTGCCATATTATCGTTCTTGATTTTCCCTGCAGTACCTTCATAGTTAACATTGTATGGGGGATCAGTTACCACCAGATTAGCAACTTTTCCATCCATTAATGTATTGAATGTCTCCTTATTTGTACTATCTCCACATACCAGTCTGTGCCTACCAAGTATCCAAACATCCCCTAAACGCGAAATAGCGGGCTTATTCAGCTCGCTATCTATATCAAAATCGTCTTCTTTTATTTTGTCTTTTAAAGAATCCTTGAAAAGATCATCCAGTTCTCCTGGATCAAATCCAGTCAGAGATACATCAAAGTCTGCAGCGTTTAAATCTGTAATAAGAAGTGCCAGTTTTTCCTTATCCCATTCTCCGCTTATTTTATTCAATGCAATATTAAGAGCCTTCTCCTTTTCCTCATCCATCTCTACAACTACACAATCCACTACATCCATACCCATGCTCAGTAGAACTTTCAGTCTCTGATGGCCACCAACCACTCTACCTGTAGTTTTATTCCAAATAATTGGTTCAACATACCCAAACTCCTCAAATGACCTTTTTAGTTTTTCATACTCTGGATCTCCTGGCCTTAAATCCTTTCTAGGATTATAGTCGGCAGGGATCAACTTCTTGATAGAAATCTTATCTATATTCATGCTAACCTCCCAAAATAAAAACACGCCTCATTTAATAGAAGCGTGTTATTGATTGATGAATCTTTAAGTTTTGCTTTTACTATTTGAATATATCCCAGTTGTTATAATAGGCAGACATATCTTTTTCCGTCTCTCTGACCTCAAGTGGTTTACCATCCTTTGTTACTCGGAAATAGAAGTGGAGTTTTTTGTTGGCATCATAAGCCTTATCGTCAAACTCATTAATAAGGTCTTCACGTTTAAAAATAAAGTAATGGAATTCACCCTCTTTGCCTTCAACTACAAAGATGAAATATGGGAAATCTGGATTATCTATTTCTTTATCAAATACAGTATGCCATCCAGAGCAAATTACCTCATCGCTATCAGTGTATGAACGACTATATGAAACCTTGATATTGTATGATTTCCCATTCTTACTTGCTACAATACCACTTCCTTCAGAGCGATTTCCTTTTCGAACACTATACCCATACTTTTCTTCTAGAATTGCCATAATCTCTCTGCGGGTTCGTTTCCTTCCACTTTCCTTTTTTTCTTCTCCGCTAGTTACATCATCTTCACCCTCATCTTTGTTTTGCAACTCTTGCTGGTATTCTTGTAACATATCTACTTTTTCTTCCAGGTCCTTTATCCGTGTAAGCATTTCAAGAATTACTTTTTCATAATTCATCGTAACACCTCCTTTAATTTATCTAATTTAATCATATGTTATTTTTGATTTTTTGTCAATGATAAATTTAGATAAATTAATGATAAATTATGGTTATTTAGATAAAGTTGATTCTGTGCTTTCTAGATAAAAAGTCTGGAGCATTTTTTTCTAGCAGATAACTACTTATACATATTCCCTATCTACATATTTTTCCACCGCTGCTTTTAATTCATTGTATCTATCAACATCCTCCCAAGGGAAAAGACAACTATTAAAATGTCCATAAACCGCTGTATCAGAGTAGTGAATGTTTCTAAGTCTAAGCTTTTCAATAATTGCTGCAGGCCTTAGGTTGAAAACCTCTTGAGCTGCTAGGGTTAAAACTTCATCTGAAACAGTTCCTGTACCAAATGTATTTATTGAAAAAGCCACAGGATTTGCCTTACCGATGGCATAGGAAATACTGACTTCACATTTCTCAGCAAAACCACACCATACGATATGTTTAGCAATATACCTGGCCATATAAGCACCACTTCGGTCTACTTTGGTTGGATCCTTCCCGCTAAGTGCGCCACCACCATGGGAAGCAAGACCTCCATAAGTATCTACCATGATTTTTCTACCAGTTAAGCCTGTATCTGCAGCAGGTCCTCCTAATATAAATTGGCCAGATGGATTAATTAAGATTTCTGTTTCGTTATCAAAAGGAAAGTCCTCAAAGCACTGCCATAATACATAATTTATAATATCCGCTTTTAACTCTTCCTGGCTTTTATTATTTTCATGCTGAACAGATACTACAATGGTCTTAACTCTCACTGGAAGCTCCCCATCATACTCAATTGTAACCTGTGCCTTCCCATCAGGAAGGATCCCTTTAATGAGCTTACCTTTTCTTGCTTCATCTATTCTTTTTACAATCCTATGAGATAAAACAAGGGGAAGAGGTAGCATTTCTCTAGTTTCTTTTGTGGCATATCCATACATAGTCCCTTGGTCACCAGCACCGATAGAACCATACTGTTCGTTTATTCCATTTCGTGCTTCTAGTGCTGTATTCACACCAGCTGCAATATCAGGACTTTGATTGTGTACATATACATAAATTAAAAATTTCAAAGGGTTATAACCCAGTTGTTTAAGCACATTCTTCACAATATATCTGATATCAATTTTCTCGCTGCAGGAGATCTCACCCGCCACGATAATTTTCCCTTTGGTTGCCATTACCTCACAAGCGACACGTGATGCTTTGTCTTTACGTAAACATGCTTCTAAAATGCTATCTGCTATGATGTCGCATAGTTTATCAGGATGTCCAGCACATACACTTTCAGCTGTTAAATATCTTTTACTCATTATATATCTACTCATCTTTATTTTCCTCTGCGGGCAGATAGCAGTCGCTCCATCACATCGTCCTGTGGGTTTAAACCAGAATACTCTGTAGCACAATTCTCTTTAACGATTTGATAAATCTCCATCCACAATCTGTTTGTCTGACTCATAAAGTTCTGACTCATAGCTACATAAGGACTTTGAATAGCATTGCCGGTAGTTGGATGCTTGGCAAGAAAGCCAAACTCAGTTATCGCCTCCTCACACTGTATCCATCTGGCCGCACTCATGGCATATCGTTCTAGAAGCTGTGGGAGCACCAAATGGGCACAGCCTCGCTCCTCAAGCCATTTCCAAGTAATTTCATAAATCTCGCTGGCTACTAGGGTTTTCCCGTCCTTTTGCACCGCTGAGAGCATGGCCCTTGGCTTTGGCATTTCCTGCCCCTTTAAATCAGCGGTATTTTGGAAGTCGATAATTTCTAGCTTTCTCTTACCTGGATTACCCTGTGCAATTTTATCAGCAAGTGGTTTCTTTTTTTGACCAGAGCCTATACGGGCACCGCCACGATTTGTTCCATCTTTGGCCATTCACTCACCTCTTTTCGTTGATGGGTCTATTACCCTGTTTGAAACCGCGAATTTTCACGCGTTACCCCACGCCCGTTGCACATCAAAAAAGCTGTGAAGATTTGACTCCCCCTACCGGGTTCCCCAACGGTCTCCATCTTTTGCAGTGATGGTAGAGTGACAGGAAGTACAAAGGGACATAAGATTGCTTCTATCATGTGTTCCACCTCTTGCAAGAGGAAGAATGTGATGCACCTCGGTTGCTGGGGTCAGCTTTCCTTGTCTTTTACACTCCTCGCAAAGAGGATGAGCCGCAATGTAGCGGTCACGTATTCTTTTCCATGCACGACCATATCGCTTACGGGTTGCTGGATCGCGGTCATACTTTTCATACCGTGCGGCTTCCTTTTTAGCATGTTCTTCACAAAACCGTCTGTCAGTCAGTTCTGGACAACCAGGATAAGAGCATGGTCGCTTAGGTTTCCTTGGCATACTACACCTCCTTTTGCCCATAGAAAAAGCCCTCGCAGGAGAAATGCTCCCGTGAAGGCTTCTGTTTGCTATTATTCCATACTACCATTATATAACTTTCACTACGGACAAACAGTGTCATCGTATGCCAACCTGTGACAAAGTGTGCCAACTTTTATTTAGGCACCTTTAAATGCTGCAAGGCTGATGAGTGAAGTCTATGCACAGTTCTCATAGAAACATTAAGGTTGACACAGATTTCTTCCCAGTTAAGAAAGTTAATGTAACGGTAGCGAAGAAGCAGCTTCTCATCCACGTTTTCCATCTGGTTAATCGCTTCACGAATATCTGACTTAAGCTTTATTAAACGTTCCACCTCTTGTTGTATCTGCTTCTCCAAATCTACTATTCTAATCACGTATTTTTCAAAAGGTGGATCAGTACTTTTTGTTTTACTGACTTTTTCCTCAAGAACAGGAGATGAAACACTTCTTGAGAGTTCCCTTAGATTTTGCAACTCCTCAAGATCGGAATTAATCAGCTCATTTAAGCGATAAGCTTGTTTCAAGAATTCCTTTGCCGTCATCGCACCACCTCCTCATGTAGCTTTTTAATTAGCATCTCAGGATCGAGAGATGTCAGGGTAGTGAAATACCCGGAATGGAAGAAACGCTCAATCTCACGTTTCGTATATCTAGCAGAATCATTGCGAGGGTATTTTGCTAGTCTTTTCAGAGCAAAACGATAATCTTTGACCGCCTGTAGAATAATGGCATTTGCCAGCTTTTCAAATGCATCCATCATACAACACCCCTCGCTTTCCCCAGATTTGCTTTGACAGCGTTAATAAGATCGGACTGTGTCTTTTCCTTTCGTTTCAAGGCTCTCATCACATCTTCATCAATCGTGCCTTTAGTAACAATGTGATGGATAACCACCGTTTCATTTTGTCCCTGTCTCCAAAGTCTTGCATTTGTTTGCTGATAGAGTTCCAGACTCCAGGTAAGACCAAACCAAATAAGTGTTGAACCTCCACTTTGTAAATTGAGACCGTGTCCTGCTGATGCGGGATGGATAACCGCCACAGAAATATCTCCGTTGTTCCAGTCTTTGATATCCTTAGATGTTTTAATTTCTCTAACATTAAATCTTGCTTTAATACGCTCTAAATCGTGATTATACCAATATGCAATAAGAACAGGTTTGCCGTTTGCACCTTCGATTAAATCTTCAAGAGCATCCAGCTTGCGGTCATGGATAATATGAGTATTTTTATCATCATCATAGACAGCACCGTTTGCCATTTGAAGGAGTTTGCCAGAAAGGACTGCTGCATTCATGGCATCAATCTCCTCATTTGCAAGCTCAAGAACCATCTCTTCACGAAAGTGATCGTATACTGATTGTTCTTTATCATTTAGATACACCGACACTTCATTTATCACGCATTCTGGCATTTTCAGAAAATCAACCGACTTCATTGAAATGGTAATATCTGAAATTAGCCGATATATGGCATCTTCTGCCCCAGGTAACGGTTTATATGAAAATACAATCTGCTGATTACGTTTATCTGGAGTAAAGAAGGAATTGCGGTAGTGAGTTATGTATCTGCCGAGTCTTTTACCCATGTCGAGAATACGAAACTCTGCCCACAAATCCATTAACCCGTTACTGGATGGAGTACCTGTAAGACCCACGATACGTTTCGCCCTAGGTCTGACTTTTAGTAAACTCTTAAATCTTTTTGCTCCATAGGACTTAAAAGATGACAATTCATCAATGACCACCATGTCATAATCAAAAGGAATGCCACTTTTGTTTACTAACCAGTCAACATTTTCTCTGTTTATAAGATAGACACTTGCTGGTTTCCTAAGAGCTGCTAACCGCTCCTGTTCTGTTCCAATAGCCACTGAATACTCCAGTCCTTTTAAATGCTCCCATTTGTTTATCTCAGCTGGCCAAGTATCCCTTGCTACCCTTAGTGGGGCAATGACCAGAACCTTTCCAATTTCAAAACTATCAAGGCATAAATCAAATATAGCAGTTAAAGTGATTACGCTTTTGCCAAGACCCATCTCTAAAAACACCGCTGCTATGGGATGCTCAAGTATAAAATTCGTAGCATATGTTTGATATTTATGAGGATTGTATTTCATAGAGTATCCCTCCAATCTGCTCAACATCATCAATGACATAGCAGGTAAAGCCTAACTTTTGTAATTGCTTTATTCTTCTAATCTGTAGTGGTCGAGGTTTCTTTCCGGAAGCCTTTAATTCCACAAAAGCGATCTTCCCTAGCGGTAAAAGCACTAAGCGGTCTGGCATCCCATCTAAACCCGGACTAACAAACTTTGCTGCAATGCCTCCCATCTTTTTTACCTCAGCCACCAGTTTCTTTTCGATATATTTTTCAAGCATAAATACCTCCCATATAAAAAGGCTCGGAACAAGAAAACAACTTTGACCCATTTTTCCTATACGCGCGCGTATGCGTGTATGCACAGGCTACACTTTCCTCTTTTTTACTATTTATAAATAAATAGGGTACTTCTTGTTCCACTTGTTCCGAACCGTAGATTTTCCTTTTGATTACTAGCTTTGGGGAAAGAACCAGTATGAGAACAAGGTAAGGTACAACTAGCTTTGTTCCTCGACTCGGGAATAAGCTCGTTGCTTTCCATAGATAGGAAAATTGATTGTTCCGTTCTTGTTCCCGGTGTACTTGTTCCACCCACTGATCTTTCTCATAATGGCACCGATGGCATAAGAATCAGATGTTCTCATTGAGGATGCATCTTTTCCAAAACATTCACACCAAATCTCCATATTGCAGACAAGGGTTCTTTTTACTGTTCCAACACGGGTTCCGCCGCCAAATTCGCTACCGCCGAGGAAATTTCTACGTTCGTATAAAGACATAGTGTCCCAATCATCCGGCAAAAGAGTATCCAGATAGGTACGAACCAATCCTTCTCGTTCATCTGTTTCCATGGCATCTGCCTGCTCACTAGTTGCCATGGATGCATCATCACCTTCAAGGTAGAGTTTTTCGCCTTTCTCATATAGCACTAGTGTCTCTGCCCAAATCTGCTGTACTTCCTCTTTAGTCATCTGCCAAGCTTTCTTTTTACCATTACCGCTAATACGGACTGGCCAGAATCTTCGATTGCCAGTTATATCTCGAAGAAACCCGCTTTCTGCATTTGTTGAACCTACAATCACACACTGACGGGGATGGCTTTCCACATTGACTCCATAACTTGCCCGGTACTTATCATCTGCCCTCGAAATAAAAGACTTCACAATTTCCACATCCGTCTTACGCATACCAGCAAGCTCACCCAGTTCCAATAACCAATATCCCTGAAGTTTCTCAGCTCCGGATTTATCTTTCATGTCCGTAATGGTCAAACTATCTGAAAACCAATCTCCAGCAAGTTTTGCAAAGAAGGTTGACTTACCGATACCTTGAGGACCGTTTAAGATAAGGACACTATCAAACTTTGTGCCTGGTCTATAAATGCGGGCTACCGCTGCAACCATCGTTTTGCGGATGACTGCTTTTGTATAGGAATTATCTGTTGCACCGAAATAATCAATTAATAGATTATCTACTCGCCTAATTCCATCCCATTTTGGCAGGGAGTCCAGATACTCCTTAACAGGATGGTAGGCTCGTTCTGACGCTACAGCTAACACAGCATCCTTGGTCTTGGTAGGTGAATAAACTCCGTATTTGCTGCTTAAATACACTTTAAGAAGTGCATTATCTGAATCATTCCAACCCGCCTTGATCTGTTCCCAAGGCAGGCCACCTTTGGCATCAATACCATCACGGTGGCAATTAAAAGCTATATGCTGTAATTCCTTGTCATGACGAATAATCAAAACGATGTTGTCTAGAGTGTCTTTTATTCGGCCTTGCTTATCCAATTCCAAAGCTGTCTGCCAATCCTCATCACTAAACTCCTCTTCAGCCTGTGCCTGTCTTTCCTTAGAAAACTCAGCTTTTACTCTTTCATCTTTTATAGCAAACTCGCACATTGCCACAAAAGATGGCATCTTACCAGGAGCTGTAGTGGTAGAAGCTTTATCATCTAAAGAACCGAATTTATGAATACGAACGAGATCAAAAGCATTGAGGAGTAATCCACTTGCTGGGTCTGTAGCATGATGGCTGTATGCGAATTTATCATCGTAGATAATCACACCGGCACTACTATCAGCTGGAATATAATCGTATCGCCCTTCCATAGCAGAAGGTGCATAAACTGCACCTAAGAATTTATCAATTGCTTCACGAACGGAGTAAGCACGACAGAATGTTCCTACCACACCTTCCTTTAAAAGCGGGTCTGCTTGCTCTTTAAGACTGCGATTTATAACTTCAGACTGCCTGCTTGATACTGGCCATGTTGATGTATCCCGCCAGTTTTGATATTTTGAAAGATAAACATCAGGGTCAAGCAATTCTCCATCCTGCTCTTCATAGACAAATTCACCGTTAGAGGAAGTGGATGGCCAATACATAAGGCGATGGGCTTCATAAGTCGTATCATCGAAAAGATCAATACCAATTTCTTTTGCCACCATACGTCCAACGGCTGCATATTCTTCTTCGCTGATTTCACGAGCAAGGGGAACGATAAGCCTGAGTCTTGGATTTTCGGGTGTGTGCTTATGGGTGGAGTAAACGCAACATTTGTAGTCGAAAAGCATACTGATTTGTTCCCAGATATCCGGTCTACCGTAATCCATATCAAGGGTAAGCAAAGAACGACACAGAACATTGCCCTTCTTTCGCCTTCCTCCTTTTAAATGCCCTCCAACAAAACCACCCACATCTTTGATATCATCTTGTTGACCTCTTTTTAATTTCCGATATTCTTCTACTGTTTCCGTAGTACGTTGTGTTGTCTTTACTCGGGCACAAAAATCCTCCCACGAGATATCTTTGTTTTTCCATTTTCTATCCATCCGGCTATTGCCTACTGCAATTTTCATAAGCTATCAACCTCCTCATGCTCCGGACTAAAATACCTGACCATTTGTCTGCGTTTCTTGGCTACTTCAATTTCCCTCGCCATACCGCTTGAGATGGTATTGCCCAGCACCCACACCTCGGAGCATTTGCCCATAAGCACGATGTCCATAAATATGGCAAGCTCTCGTTCCTCTGGGTTTTCATCATCCATAAACTGCGGAAACATAAGGTGGGGAGCAATTGGGATGCAATTATTCTCCAAGGCAAATCTACAAAAGTTGCGAGCCTTTTTAACGTTTCCTTCTACATCACCGGAATAGGGAGAACAAATATATACAAGCGGCTTAAAGGCAGATTTTTTCTCTGCCTTTTTCTTTCTTATTATGTTGGTCAGTGCCTCATGGGGAGTTGGGTCATGGTATCCTTCATGATTGAATTTATCAATTCCCATTACACACCCTCCATTTCTATCTGCGGCAAAATACCATCTGCCTTCAACAGTTCGTAAATGAAGAGTCTGCCTTTTTGAGTCCAATATGTATGGACTTTTGTATGCAGTTCACCGTTACTACCGATGTAGCTATGTGTCTTGGTGCTGGTATAGCCTTTTTCTGCATACTTCTGATATAAAAGCCAGATACCACCTTGTTTAAATTGGATGCCCTTTTTATTAAGATAGCGGTTCATCCAAATAGCTGACTTGCCGTAATCTTTGGCAATTGCTGATGTAGAAATGAGGTCTTTGCAATTTAGAACTACATCATAATAGGAGACTTTCGGTTTCATTTCCGCAATCTGCTGATTCTGAACAGCAATCGTACCTTCAAGTAATTTATTTTGATTCCTTACTTGATTTAGTTGCTGATTGGCAAACTGTAATGCCCTTGCCATGATTGCTTCTGGAGAGTTCCATCGTCTTTCAATTTCAAGAAAGTACCCGCGGCATTGTTTTCCTTTTGGAGTACGCTGTATCATGCATAGCTCTTTTGCCATATCAATTGTTATTTGGTGGTCAACAGCTGGTCTTCCACCTGTACTTTCCGACAGAAATGTCGAAAAGTCCGTACCCTCCACAAATCCATACTCACACATTCTTGGAAACCATTTATCATAGGGTGTTTTCACTTCCAAAACTGCATGCAAATCACGGCCAAGCACTGTGGGGCGGTCATTTTCATAATTGATTCTTACTAATTCGTCCATACGAATTACCTCCTGTAATATAGTCAGAGAGGAAACCCCTCTACCTAATAGCCACAGGAGGTAATGAATGTTGAGGATTTTGAAAAAATATATTTAATCTTTTTGATAAAACTGACATTCATAGCCATCAGCACTAAGTAACAGGCCTTTTGCCCATGTTGGTGTCCTAGCCATTTGTTCACAAATAGTAGAAAGTGACATCCTCATATCCGCTTCGATTATAATTTCATCGTGTACATGAGCCACAATGGACCAATTCTTTAATGCCTGCATGGCATGACACAAAATGTCACGACTGATTGCCTGGACAATATTCTCTACAAATTTTGGACCGTAGCTTTCGATTCTTTCCCATTTCTTCGTCCCGCCGATCCCTTCATAAGTAACCGACTCACCGCCAAACATATTCTCTCCTATGCGAGGCTTCACATAGGAAAGCCGCCTGCCGGAAGGAAGGACAATAAAGAGCATTCCGCTTTGATATATAAATTTAATACCGTGTGTTTCTGTAGGAATTTTCTGCTTAACGCAGGTTTTTACAGCACGGTCAACATCCCACCATAGTTTTGTAATATTGGGATTGGATTGTCTCCAAGCCATTACAAGAGGTTGAAGTTCCTCTTCTTCAATTCCCATCTCCAAAGCACCCATTGATTTCAAAGCTCCAACAGATCCACCGTAACCTAGGGCTAATTCAGCAATTTTTCCCTTCTGACGAAGATGTCCATTGACACCGTTTTTCTCCACAGGTACGTTAAACATCTGAGATGCACTTGCACAGTAAATGTCACCGCCATTTTGGAATACATCTATTCTCCATTTTTCTCCCGCAATCCAGGCGATAACGCGGGCTTCAATCGCTGAAAAATCTGCAACTATAAACTTCATGCCCTCATTCGGTATAAAAGCAGTTCGGATAAGTTCCGACAGTACCTCCGGGATAGAATCATAAAGTAAGGTAAGAGCATCAAAGTTTCCGCTACGAACTAAAGCACGAGCCTGTTCCAAATCAGGCATATGGTTTTGAGGGAGATTTTGTAGTTGAATAAGCCTGCCCGAAAACCTACCAGTTCTGTTTGCTCCATAAAACTGAAACATTCCTCTTGCACGACCATCTTTGCATACTGCATTCTCCATTGCCGTGTATTTTTTTATCGATGATTTTGCAAGCTGCTGACGAAGTTCCAAAACGGTGCCTAGTGGTTCAGGTGCTGTCTTTAACATCTCAGCAACTGCTTTTTTACCAAGACTATCTGTTTCCAATCCGTTATCAGCAAGCCATTCTTTCATTTGTTGTACAGAGTTTGGATTCTCCAAATTAGTTATATCCTGCATTAAAGCCATTAGCTTTTCCCGCGACTGTTCATCCATCTTGACGGCTTGTTTTACAAAAGCCATGTCAATAGCGATACCACGATCATTGATTTTCTGGTCAAGATGATATTCTGACCATATATTCTCTGGAAGCGGGAATTTAGATAGTATCTGCTGTATTGACATCTCGGCTTCCACATCACGGAGGTTATATGCTTTAAATCGCTCCCATTTATCAATATCGTGTTTTGGCAGATTACGAACTCGTCCTCCGTTTGATTTAGTAGGGGAGCAAGGTGTACAGAAATATTTAATGAGGTCTTTGCCTTCCGTCAATTTTTGTTTTTCCAATCCTAAGACTGCACCGACACCCTCAAGAGAAAGCGGAAGTCCCATATAAGCCGACCATACCATTGAACATTTCCAGGATGTAGGGTCAAGATAATCAGTAAGGTTAAGCCATTTTGATAGGCAAACACGCTCAAACATAGCATTAAAGGCCCATTTGGTAACGGAATTATCCATAAGAGCATTGATTATTTCATTAGGGATTTTCTCTCCGCAGGCAAGATCGACCACCTGAACTGCACCGCCATCAACCGAATAACCAAACAATAGGATTTCAAAATCATCACTCTCGGCATAACGGTAGACTCCACATTTTTGAAGATTGGCACTACTAAATGTTTCAATATCAATTGAAATAGAATTCATGTATTACACCCTTTCCAATGCAAACGAGGTGACAGAAGAACAACTTCCACCACCCCGTTTGTATTCATACTTTAGCTGTTATGCTAGGAAATCATCATCTTCAATTGTGGTGAAATCATCAGCCGCTGTGGTTCTGCTGCCTAAAGGCTCTCCATCTCTAATCTTCTGGATGTTACCAAGTCCGCAGGCCACACCCTTGTTCCCGTTAGAATTGAAAGCATAAAAATTAAGTGACACTCTTGCATAGCAACCACTGTATACCTCATTGCGATCCAGAATAGTCTTGACTGCTTTATCTACAATCTGAGGCGGAGTAGTGCTGTTGGCATTTACAAAATAATGTCCTTTATAAGCCTCATCATCTCGCTCTACATCACCATCTCGAAGCGGCAGCTTGATAGCAGCCTTATTTGGTTTTTTACCGCCAAACTTTGCAATGCCCTCTTCAATAGCTGCATCAACTGCTGCATTGATGGCATTAATGGTTTCCTTATCCGATTTAGGAATCAATACCGATACACTATACTTTTCTGCCCCACCATTGATGGATACCGGTTCCCAGCCATGAAAGTAGCTGAGACGTGTGTTTACACCAGTAATAACCTTCGTTCTGTTTTTATTATTCATATTCACATTCCTCCGTTATTTCGTTAAATTCGTTTTTTGCGTTTGATACGTTCATAGCCGGACGCTTATCCGATAGCGGGACCAGAGTCGGCTTTCCCGGTGGCTTGTATATAAGATCACCGAGTATCTTCTCAAATTTTGATTTGCCCATCAGCCTTTCCATTTCCGTAAGAGTGATGAGACTCTGACGAAAGATATCTTTATAACCGTTTGCTTTGGCTACTTCAGCCACAGCATCTTCATCCTTGTATTTGCGGACAGATCTGCCCTCAACAACCTTAAAACCATGCCACTCTTTACCATGATTAACAGCTGCATCAGTGGCATAAGCAATGATTTCATTTGCCCACTTCGTAAGATCGGACAGTTTAGATAGAACTTCCTCGATTTCAGAGTCCGTAAGTAGTGGGGGTAGCTTGAATTCCGATTGTGCCAATTTCAGTTTTTCCTCGGCCCTAGCACGGCATTTAACTGCCGCTCGACAGAAAGTACACCACTCACCCGGAAGATATTCACCTTCACCGTCATAAGCTTTTTTAGCCCTTGGTTTTAGTTCTTTTTCTGCCCAATCTTTCAGATCCTCTACCCGTATTGTCCATGTGCTGACATTCTCTCTGCGTGGCTGGAAAATGGTCATGGAAACTTCCTCGATGTCGTACAAACTATCGTAAATTTCTAAAGCACCCAGTGCGTACAACTTCATCTGTGGATTGTCCACCGCATCTACCAATACTCCCATGCCATACTTGAAATCGATAATGTGAAGTTTCTTATCGGCAATAATGATGCAGTCACCGGTTCCAAATCCCTGTGGAACATAGCAAGAAAAATCAAGACGCTGTTCGATTAGTATTAAAGGGTCTGTGCAGCTCTGCTTTGCCAGCTCCAACTGCTCCATTACAAATTCCACATAGGCATCACTGTGTTCTTCCATCTCATCGGAGTTATAAACTGAGACAGGACGCTTACTTCTCATATGAAGTGCTTTTTTAAGTTTATGTTCGCAGAGAGCATGGGCAGCGGTGCCTTCGGCGGCTGCACTGGATTCGTTATTTACAAACTCCAGTTCCAATCGTGCAGACGGAAGGCAATTCAGCCACCTATAGGCTCCTGATGCGGAAAGAACTGCATGATCACTCATTCCCAAGTACCTCCGCATCTTTTAACATATCTGCATAATGTTTTGGGTCCACTTCGCTTAATTTAGAGCCACCGTATTTTTGGATAATTTCCCTTACTTGGGCAGTAAGACCGGCTTGACTCTTTTCAGCGAGTTTTGCTCTGACTTCTTCCAGAGTGATTTCCTTTTTATTTGGTTCAGGCTCTTTTACAGTTGTAGTCGGTTCTTTTGTTTCGACAGGTTCATTGCCCGCCATTACATCAGCAACCGCTTGTATGCTGTCTGCCAAAGAGCGCATATCGGAAACCACATCAAGGAGTAGCTTGATCTTGCTCATGGCTTATTCCTCCTTCCTTAATCTCACTGATGGCGAGTTCCTGTACGGTGTCACCCGGAACAAGGATGGTTAGTTTCTGCTTATCACCAAGTAAGAAACGAAGGAAACGCTCCCTAATGGTGACGTTTCGACAGGAAACAACCCCGCCAGTCTGTGGTTTTTTTGAAACACTGATTTTCAAGTTGTGCTTCATGTATTCACCTCTTTCCGAGAGCGTTTATGTGCTGCCCTCTAACTATTAGCCATGGCAAGAGGGGAAAGTTGAGGATTTTGGAAAAATCTTTTTTAATTTCTTTTTTGCTGTATCTAAACGGTGGGAAATGGCACTTACACTTACTCCCTCACGTTCTGCATACTCTGTTACCGAAACACCATCTAAGACTATAGCGATCAGTAGCTCCGCTTGTTTTTTCTTGAGAGCCTTGCGAATAATTTCACAGATATGCTCATACTCTTCTTTTTTCTCTCTAGCCATTTCATCTGAGTAGTCAGGGAAGTAGTCCATATGGTCGGTTTCATCAACCTCTTGGTCATCCTTGCGGAATGGTTTCTTTGGCATACCTCTGTGTCTGTCATATTTATGCCAGTTATTGTATTCCGGCTTGTTGAAACGTTCGTCCATTATCTCCTGTGGAGAACGCCGAGTCACACTTTCTTTGTCCTCTGCAGAAGATAGCCTGTCCTCATAATCCGCCTCAATCATTAAGGTAAAGTCCTCGTCTGGTACCTCCAGATAGATTGATTTGTTTTCGTGCTGAATTCTAATTTTCATTTTGCATCCTTTCCGCCGGATTGCATTGGCGGCAAAGGATACAAAAATAGGCCTGTACCAGAAGTACACAGACCTTTATATCCTGAAAATGAGCGCAATAAGGTAAGGTACTTCTATTGCACCGCAACAATCCTTACGGATTGAAGCGAAACAATATGTATCCTCTGCCCTTATTGCAAATCAGGCATTCGATATTTTTTTAGACGAGGAACGGTCTTAACCTAGCTACTTACGAAGGACCTTTCCTTCGTCTAATATTATTGTAAGGTAGAAATGGACAGCCTTGGCGGACACCTCATGCCCGGTAATTTCAGACTCAAAATGATGCTTTTTTCCACATAAACACCTAAAAACAGCAATAAAAAAAGCCATACACAAACCCTTAAAAGGATTCATGTATGGCTCATGTGCCTAACAGCTAAAAAAAAACGGACATCCCGTGTCCGCTTTTTCAAAAATATTTTGGAATTTTATAATGGTTCTGCACCTTGCTTTAGCAAGAAAGCTCGTATTTCGTCCATCGTTTGGGGGTAAAGGTATGTTAGAGCAAAATCATACCAGATATGACTATTGTTATTATGAAAATTCAACCGAAAAGGAGAGTTGTTAATTATATGATAGCTGATTCTAGGTGGGAGATGTAATCCAAGGCAAATTAAAATGATTGAATTTAATGACCCTTGTTCTTCACCATTAACGATTCGCCTTATAGTGCGTTCGTTAACCATCGTTCTCTCCGCTAATTCTTTAAATGTTACATCTTTCCACTCACGCACTATTTTCAGACTAGTATGATAGTTAGTTGGCAGTTCACCATATATACGATTCTCTTCCATAAGTTTTGCTGCCAGCATTTCTGCCTTTTTTTCTGGCGAAGCATGCTGATATCCTCTTCCATATACTATATCAAAGGCGATATCTGAAGTTTCATCCCTATTTAAGAAACATTCACTATGATATCGTTCCTTACATCCCGACTTTATTGATAAATCAAATATCAAGCAGCACTCATCCATATGGTTACGTGCATAGTCAGTTAGTACGGTCTCCCCAAATATATCCTGAGTTACATACTTGGGATGGTTTAAAACAAAATGTGCATCAACATATTGGTAACTACCATCCCTTCCAAGAGCACTTAATGTAGGGTTGGTAAGTCCCTGAATTGCCGCATCTTCCGCACCAATGGAAAATGTCTGGTTTTTTTCAAGTGCACCCTTCTTAAACCTATGAGGTTTGACGTAACGACCATCTATGTAAGTAAAAGTTCCAATTGCTTCCTCATACCCAGCATCAATCATTCGGATTTTTGCAGCGGTTCGAGAAACACAGAAAAACGTAGCCAAAGCGTCAATAACTGGCTCCATTACATCTATAAGTTCAGATGTTCCTAACTCCGTACGAAATTGCTTAATATACTTAAACGCTTGGGTTTTAAACATTGCAAGAGGCATTTGTATCTTTGGAGTGAGAGCATTTGCCTGCCATTCCATCCAATCAGTTGCATCTCTGCTATTGTCCTTTATGCCACCAACTACCTGACACTTAATTCGTGTTAAGCTGTTGTTATAGAGCCGCTCCAATTCAAATGCTTTTCTATGCTGATCCCAATGAACACACTCATGGACAATGGTATTGTTTACCGATCCTAGATTACGTAGGAAGAACGCTTTTGGATCAACTATGATAGTTCTGGCATCTACATGGGTCTGCACCATTTCGTTACTGTCTTTATCATAGAATACTGCATCACAATCATGAAAGTATAGCTGTCCAAAAACAGAGAAATCCTTTGTAATTTCTCTCATTTCCACTGTAAGACCCATATTTTCTGCTAGTACTTGTGGTTCAATTGCCATTGGGGTTTTTAATGCTTCTGGGTAATGTCTGCGAAGGAAGTCTGTAGCAACAGATTCCAGTTGTTCCTTGTAAATGATAGGTACCAGAGAGTCTGACATAGGTTTGGGCTGCCTATTTTTGCTGGAATACTCAGTTACACTGGAGATTGTGAAATCATCTAAATTGCAATCTAAATCACCTGTGCATTTCAGCATAAACCACTGTCTACAGTTTTCCGATTCATCATAATGATAGTCCGACTCACGGACTTCTAATTCGGCTTCCACAACAATATCAAATTCTATTTTCATATCTGGCAAGTCATTAACAGATACAAACTTTACCTCTATATCTGATAATTCTATGCCTCCAATATTTCGAACCCTATATAGCCTTAAGTCCAAATCATCGTAGTTGTCCGTGGTGTAACTTTGTATAGCAGCAAATACTTCATTATAGAATCTATCTGCCACATAGTCTTTAAATGAACGATTGCTTGCCAAAACACTCCCTCCTGACCCCATATGAAAATGCATCTTAATTAAATAGATAAAAATCAGCTCATAGGTAAATTATAGCATATATTATGATCATCTCAATATTTATTTTGCTTTCGTAAATTTTAATTGTACCAACACTGATTTTGTGATACACTTTTATTTGTAACTAATATGTGTAACAAAAGCGAGGTGGCAATTATGTCCATAAGTTATAAAAAACTATGGAAACTTCTTATTGATAGAGACATGAAGAAAAAGGACTTAAGAGAAGCCGCTGGTATTAGTACTGCCTCGATGGCTAAACTCGGAAAAAATGAAAATGTTAATACTGATATCTTAATAAAAGTATGTAAGGCTCTTAACTGTGATATTTCAGATATTATGGAAATCGTAGATGATGATAACTAATTAGTTTTTATTTACTAAGGGGGTAGCAAATTGTCAAAAGAAAGGATATCAATGGATAAAAATTTTTGTATTGGTTGTCCTGAAGTAAAAGACATGCCAAAATGTATTATTCAAAATATACCTAGCAATAGTTACATAGAAGATATTATCGAAAATTCAGAGTTAAAATACTCAGAATATTTTATCTGCCACAAGTTTGCTCAGGGTTTTGAAAACAATAAACTTGTTATTACACCAGCATGTGACGACTGCGGATTATGCCAAATTGCATGTTGTAAAAAAACTCCAGCTGCAATTACTAGTTTATTCAATAGAAAATTAGAAAGTGTCCTTTTTCGTGACTTAGGAAAAGCAAGCATTCTATTTCAATCCTTATTTCCGTCTGCAATTGTAGCATCTGAGGTACAAGTCAAAGGGAATTTTCGAACAAAACGTATTGATTTAGTAATCTTTTTAAATAAAACTGCTTACCTTATAAAACTAATAAAGAACTTAGAAAAGATACCGTTTTATTCTCGTTCATATGGTGAAGTAATTGATACATATAATAAACTTTACCCTAATATAAATTTTACTTATGGTAATCTAATTCCAACATCTAAACTGAACGTCAAATTGCCCTTTGATGCTCAAACATACGATCTAGAACAGTTATTTATTAAAGTAGGAGGTAATTACTAATGGCTTTATTACTTAATAGAAAATATGGTAGTCGTCTTGAATGCCTTTATTACATATTAACATCATGTTATAAAAAGTATGGTGTTACAAAAGAATTTAATCTTAAAGATTTAAAATTTGATCCAAATGATGCGTACAATGTTCATAATTATTGTAACCTCTTGAAAAATATTGTTGGCAGGAAATGTTGCCCCTATTTAGTCAATCCACTTAATTTATCTAAATGCTATGCTACTCAGTCTGTTGATAGTGATTCTACAAAATCAAAAGCTGTAAGCGATATTGCCGGTTCACTTGAAGCTCTTGGCTTTGTTTCCCGTAATAAAAGGAAATTTAAAATTTCTTCAGAGGGTGAAAAGTGGGTTAATAGTGATTTTTATTCATCGGAATGGGAAGCTATCGCAAGAAAAGGTGTATTATCATACGGGGTTACAATTGGATTCTTGAATAAAATAGCAAAGCTACCTACAAACTTTTCCTATTCAGGCATTTATTTAAGCTACCCTCATACTACAGAAATAGTAAAGTATACTGATAGTTCTGGCAATACAGTATATATTGATATTTCCACAGATAGCCAACGTGATAGTAATACGAGAACAATGTCCCGATTAATTGGCTGGTGCGTCACTGTAGGACTGATTGAGCCCTTAGACTTCCCTGCTAACGATTCTCCGCTTGCTCATATAAAATATAGAGAATTCGTAAATTCAGAAACACTTACAGTACGCAACTATAAAAAAACCGATCATTGTATAAATCTATTCAATTCAAAACCCTATGTTAGCAATCCACTTTCTTATTCGAGATTACACAAAAATGTCGCTTCTTTAAGAGAGAATGGGGGCGAAGATTTAAGAAATGCTACACTGGAGTATAACAACAATATATTAAATAGACGTTTTGTTTTTGTATACGCATTGAACTACTATAGTAAATTAAATAAATCTCTAGATTTTGAAAAGCTAGTAGCTGCAATGAGTGAATACTCAGATGAATTCTTTTCAGAGAATAATGATCCTACCACTATAATGGAATCGGAAAGTGATATCGCTGATATTGCAGGAATACCGTTTGATATAGATGATTATGGTATGCTAGTTCCTAAAACAACTATTAATAATGATGTCCTTATTGAAGATGCACCCAAGGAATCAATAGAATTGGCCAAAAAAATAATAGAAGAAATGGAGGTTAACTAATGATATATAAATTTAGAAAATACAAAGACATTGATTCTTTTATAAAAAACATCCCAAAAACGAAGAATGATGAAGAATATACAATTGTCTATAAATGTAATGGATTAGATTTTTCAAAACCTAATCCATTTACACAAAAATGCTTCGGTTGTCTATTTTGCATTTTTAATAATGATGAAATTATAAAATATTTCAATGTTTTTTGGGGTGATGACTTCATTAATAAGTATTCAAAAGAATCATTCCAAGGTAAACCTGTAACTATGCCAACTGCAAAAAAATCCTTAAAAAACCCAATAAAAAACCTTGAAGAATTTACAGGAGTCGATGAAACTTCAAATATACAACCATGGACTTCAGGCATAATTAATCACATGTGTTCAACTTCTAATAGAGTCGGTATGGAAGTTCCAATTTATAACAACGATTATGATCGCAATGGCCGTTTAGATGTGTGTTCTATGACTTCAGATAAATTACTTGCAATTGAAACAAAAATCTCATTAGATGATGCGTTAAAAGATGAACGATTTATTGAACAACATTATAAATACACAACAGAAATTGAAAAGTCGATAACAGATTATAACTATATCACACTTTTTGGTGGTAAAGAGACTGATTTATATCCCCCTACAAGCCCATATTGTACAGGAAAAATTGGTTCAAAATCAGAACGTTTTTACGAAATTGTTACTACGAATAATATTAAGTTCATTTCTGCAAACGCTCTTTGGTGCTTATGTTGCCGGTATCTTGAACATGGTGATAAATATTCTTGGGATATCTTTATTAGTAAATTATTTTCTGAATCTCACTGTATAGGATTACTATCTGCTGGAAAAGTTGTTAATCGTAATGACATCATCTCCATTGAGTCTTTCTAGCAAACTAGGATTGCAAGTATTAGAATATACTTACAATCCTAGTTTTTTATTATATTATATAATCTGACCGCTTCAATCTTCAGTAAGCATTTCTGAAAGCGACACTTGTTGACATTCATTCCTTACTCTGTCTAATTTTGCTTCAATAAGATGTTTATATTCAGGATTTATTTCATATCCTATAGCATTTCTACCTAATTCTAATGCTGCCTCTGCTGTTGTACCAGTTCCCATAAATGGATCTAACACAGTATCTCCATAAAAACTGTACAATTTGATTAACCTATATGGAAGTTCTTTCGGAAATGGAGCTGGATGTCCTTCTGACTTTGCTTTTGCTGGTTGCATTTCCCAAAATGAATTAACTGCCCAATCGGCCCATTCCTTCTGTGTTAACTTTGATTTTTCTTTAATTTCTTCACTTACTTTAGCCCTTTTCCCCTTTTTACAAAATACAATAATCCATTCATATGGGAATGTTGAAAAAATGTTAGTCGGATATGGGTAACTTCCAAAAGAGCTAAATCTTGCAATCTTTCTCTTATCCCATATATAAAGAGCTAATGTGAACATTTCACCTGTTGAATCCATGAACTTTTCAATATCTGAGATTACTGTATGCGTAACTCTTCTATTAAAAGGGGTTGCTTTCCCAGATTCAAATAAAGGCATAATATTTATACATAACTTTCCATCTGGCCCAAGGACTCTTATGCACTCTTTCCAAACTTCATTAAGGTCATTAATATAATCTTCATATGATTGGTTTAGACCAATCTGGCCTTCATTATCATAATCTTTCAAATCACCGTACGGAGGACTTGTAATAATTAATTGTACACTTCCATCCGCAACTTCTTTCATATTTCTACTATCACCTATATATATATCAGCTTTCGGTTTAAAATTCATGTTTAATTACTTCTCCTTTATATTTATCCCAAACAACAATTTGCTCTTTCCTTTTAGTTCTATTTAAAACATCAAATACTTGACTTGAACTACCACTATAACTTCGTTCTTCAACATATGAAGCCTCTCTTATATTTCTAAAAAAGTCTCCACCATTAATAACTCCACCTTTAACCTTTTTATCGCCAACTACAAATATGATTAACGCATTCTCAGTTGTAACTTTCTCTAGTTCTTCAATAACAGCTCTCATATCAGCTTCATATGTATCAACATATTGAATTAGATTTTTCTTTACCTCAACTCTATCTATTCCAAAAATTTCATACACAAGCTTTCCATAATATGCTGTATAGTCTAATCCATCAAAATATGGTGGACTTGTAAAAACAAAGTCGATACTATGTGGTTCTATCATTTCTGATAATTTTCTACTATCACCCTGAATAATTCTAGCAGCTTCGCATTCAAGAGGATTAAAATACTTAGAGTGTTTCTTTGCCTTTGATAACATTTTCTCAAAGAAATTAATATATCGTTTTGGTTCAATATTTTTTCCTACTGTACTTGAAGTCCAAACATATCCATTACAACCTCTTGCAGCTAGTGCAATAGCACCAAAAAAGACACCTTTAAGGTAATCGTTCATGGATTCATAATAGTTTTTCATGCACATAATTTCTGAAGCTGTTTGCTCATGAAAAGATTTTAAAGGTCCTTCTGGCATTTTCTCGTAATTTTTAGAGTCAAAATCTTTCTTAGCCATTTCGATCAAATACTTACATTCTTCGATACTATTTCCTACTTCTTTATGTATTTTGGCTTTAGACAACTGAACTGCAAGCGGATTGTTATCAACTCCTATAGCCTTCAAGCCATGCCTTTGTCCCTCATACACTATAGTCCCTGAACCACAAAACGGGTCCAAAATAGTTCCTTTTGATGGTAATTGTCTAATTATATTCTGCGCATCTATAGCAGAAATTTTCCCTCTATATGGATAAATCCCATGCATTGAATTTGGATTATTAACACTGTCTATCTTTTCAAAATGTATAATTGGATTCCTTGCTTTCATCTCTATTTCCTTCCTAGTTTTTATTAGAAATACGTAAAATTATTTCTTTGGTTTTTGTATCAACATAAACATCAAATAACGTTTCCCCCTTCTTAACATCAAGATTAGTAAGTATCTGCTTGGGTAAACGTATACGCATATCTTTTTGAAGAACATAAGTATCTAAATAGATGCACTTTTTATTTGGCATTTTTTACTCCTTAAATCAGTCTGTATTTAGACTAATTTTAGCATTTTTTTAGTCTGATGTCAATATCAACGTGATAAATGCATAACATTATTTCGCATCCAGCCTGTCTCCACAACCCCGCAAAAATATCTAACCTGTCAACTCAACCCTACACACATTTTTTATAGTTGACCTATTTCCTCATAAACAAAAACAAGGATTTCCGAGGTTAAAAGGCACTGCCAGACATCAGGCATAAAATCTTCCAACCTTGAAAACCCTTTATTTATCAGTATTTTGAATACTCCTATTTCTCAACCCTTGACATCAATACGACCGTCTCAACATGTGGCGTATGCGCAAACATGTCCTTCACCTTCACCCTCTCAACCACATACCCATTCTCCTCCAATACCCTCAAGTCATTGACCAATGTCTTAGGGTTGCAGGATACGTAGACGATCTCTGGGGCATTGAATTTGATTACGTATTCCATGGCTTTTGGGTGCACTCCTGGTCTTGGTGGATCTAGGATTATTATGTCTGGTTTATCCTTTATATCCTGGATCACCTTGGCCACATCGCCGGCAATAAACTGGCAGTTGTCTAGACCGTTTAGTTTGGCGTTTTCCTTGGCAGCTTCCACGGCTTCCTCGATAAGTTCAACGCCTATTACCTTTTGGGCACTAGGGGCTACTATTTGGCCTATAGTGCCGGTGCCGCAGTATAAATCAAAAACAGTTTTATTTTCAGCATTTCCCAGGAAATCTTTTACAATTGAATATAGTTTTTCTGCACCCTTAGAATTAGTTTGAAAAAATGAAAACGGGCTTATCTTAAACTTAAGGCCTAAAAGTTCCTCTATTATGTAATCTTCACCATATAGTGTTTCCATGGAGTCCGCTTGAACCACATCGGAAAGAGAGTCATTTATAGTGTGAACTATTCCCTTAAGCTTGCCTTCGTATGGCAGTGCCTTTAATATTTCCGTTATTTCCCCTAAATTGAAATCTATTTGAGAGGTTGTTACTAAATTTATAAGTATTTCCCCTGTATTTTTTCCTTTTCTTATAACTAGATTTCTTAAATAGCCTTGGTGACTCATTATTCTGTAGTGAGGAAAATCCTTTCCCCTAAAGTAATTTACCACCGCATCTAGAGCCATTCTAAAGTCTTCATCTACTATTTGGCAGCTATTTGTGTTGATTATGCCAAAAGCTGAGGCTTTTTTGTGCATTCCTAGGTTTAACTCTCCGCCTTTTTCTAGGTCTCCAAAAGTAAACTCCATTTTGTTTCTGTATTCCCAAATCTCTGGACTTCCCTCTATACCTAGAAATTCAAAGTTTTCTATTCCTGCATCCTTAAAAAGCTTTAACACCTGATCCTTTTTAAATTCTAGCTGCTTTTCGTAGGATATGAATTGGTGAGAGCAGCCGCCGCAGTAATTAAAGTGTGGGCATTTTGCATCTATTTTGTAGTCCACATCCTCTATTATTTCTTTTAATCTTCCTTCTATTTTGCCGCCTTTTTTCTTAGTTATTTGGGCAAGTATCTTTTGTCCTGGAAGAGTGCCTTTTACATATACCTTTTCTCCCTCATACTCAGCAACACCCATGCCTGGAAATTCTGTATCCACTATATCGAATATGTATTCTTTTCCTTTTCTCATAAAAAATCTCCTCTACTTATGTTTTATTTTAATGTATTACAATGATTAACCTGCAAAATCATGAAAGTACCTAAATTATGAAATTTCTCTGAAATGACTTGCATAAAAAGCGAAGGAACTATTTAAATTTAATTTTAGAAATTCTTCTTTTAGACAGATAAAATTATCGTAAGTCTGGCAAGGACGCCAGGCTAGTGAACCTGAGGCAGGACGCTGAATGTGAGCGTTAGATAATTTTATCTGGCTAAAAGATTAGAATTTCTTAAATTAAATTTATTGTTCTGAGCTTTTATGCAAGTCATGGAAGAGAAATTTCATAATTCTACCACATCGTCCCCTTTGTAGTTTAATCCTTATATTGTAATTTTTTTCTGTACTTTTTGTTAATTTCCAATTAATTTTCCTCTATATTTATTGAAAAAATGCCTCAGTGTGATATACTTTTATAGGCATAAAAATATAAATTATCGACTATAATGTTATCAAATAAATTTTCTTTTGTCTAATAAAAAATATTGTTGAAAGGATTGAAGACAATGAAAAAACTATTGGGTTATTTAGACCTAGTTCTCTTTTTAGTTTTAGTCACTGTAAAGCTAGTAGTTTATGGCGATATGGTTAATCCATATTTTACTCTTAAAGGTATCCTATACCCTACTATAGCCTCTTTGTTGGTGCTTGCATCTATATCCCTTTTATTTAAGCCTAAGGGAAGAAGCAGATACTTATATATATGTAATATAGTAATTACTTGCATTCTTATAGCTGATATAAACTATTTTAGGTATTATAAAGATATTATATCTATACCAGTTATTAAAAATGGTCTCTTATTAGGAGCTGTAAACCAAGCGGTAAAAAGTATATTACAGCCTCATGATTTATTATTACTTATAGATATACTTCTAATTCCTATAATCAAGAAAATATTAAAGCTTAAGTTTAATAATATATACTCTAACTATATGGAAATAAAAAATGTTTCTATGCCGTTTAAATTAAGAGCCTTAAGTTTTGCATTAGTTTTAGCTTTATCCGTTTCTTATGACGGATACTTCATACATAAACTAAATGTAGAACAGCCAAGACTTATTGAGGGTATGTATAATAAAATTTATATAACCAATGCCCTTGGGAATTTAAACTGTCATGCCTTAGACGTGTATAACTTTGCTAAAAAAAGCCTTTTTGATAAAAAATCTTTGGATGATGAAAAGGCTAATGAAATAAAAACTTATTTAACTGAAAATACAAAGACTTCTGGCAGTAAATTTAAGAATATAGGTAAAGACAAAAACCTAATAATGATACAAGTTGAAGCCCTTCAAAGCTTTGTAATAAACAAAAAGGTTGAAGGTGAAGAAATTACCCCTAACTTAAATAGATGGTTGAAGAAAAGCTTGTATTTTGATAACTACTATTATCAAGTAGCTGGCGGAAATACTTCTGATGCGGAGTTTATGTCCAATAACTCACTTTATCCTGCATCTTCAGGAGCTGCCTACTACATATACAGTGGAGACGAATTTAATTCTCTTCCAAAACTTTTAGATAAAAAAGGTTACTATTCTGCTGCTTTCCACGGATATAAAGAGGGCTTTTGGAATAGAAATGCTATGTATGTAAAAGAAGGCTTTGATAAATTTTATGGTGAAAAAAGCTTTAATTTAGATGAGCAAATAGGGCTTGGACTAAGTGATGAATCCTTCTTTAAACAATCTTTAGAACAGATTAAATCCTTTAAAGAACCATATTATTCATTCTTAGTAACCCTAACTAGCCATTTTCCTTTTGAAGCTACGGATAAATATGGAGATTTTAATGTTGGAAATTTAGAAGGAACCTTTATGGGAAATTACCTAAAATCCATACATTATACTGATAAACAATTGGGAATGTTTTTAGACCAATTAGAAAAAGACGGCACAATGGACAATTCCATAATAGTTTTATATGGTGACCACTTTGCAATACCAAGAAATCACTCTGAAGAACTGTTTTCCTTTGTAGGAGAAACCGGTAATGATGAATTTGCATGGATGAGACATCAAAAGGTTCCACTAATAATGCACTTCCCTAAGGATGCCCATAAGGGAGTTAATAGTGTAGTTTCTGGTCAAATGGATATATTCCCTACTTTATGTAATATGTTTGACCTTAAAACTCCATATAAGTTTGGACGAGATCTGTTTAATGTTAAGGATAGGCTAGTAGTATTTAGAACTGGTTCCTTTATGGATAATAAAGTTTTCTACTCCTCTTCCTCTAAAAAATACTATGATTTAAAAACCGGCGAAGAAGTAGCAGAAACCGATGCTTTAAAAAAGAAAAAGGAAGAAGCTTTAAAGCAATTGGATTACAGTGATACCCTATTAGACCACAACTTAATCAAAAAATTTACGGAAAATAATGAAATGAGCAAATAAAAAATCAATAAATAGGTAAAAAGGGACTGTCCCATTAAAAAATTTACATACGATATATTATTATAAAGATTTAAATCTAGCACAATATATCGTAGTATTTATTTTTAGTGCCACAGCCCCTTTTTTCTTATTAAATATTTTAATTTCACATAAGTGTTAAATGCACTATGTTTTAAATGGTTTATGATGTATAATAAAAACGTGAGTATTATACTTTTTATTTGGGGGAGATCTTTTATGTTTAATATTGTGTTTTTATGTGTAGCGGGATTTTTAGCTGCCTTTGTGGATTCCATTGCAGGCGGAGGAGGACTTATTAGTGTTCCTGCCTTTATGTTAGCAGGCCTTTCACCTACTTATGTACTTGGAACAAATAAATTTTCTGCCACCACTGCATCACTTACCAGCTCCATTAAATTTATTACTTCTAAAAAAGTAAACTTTAAAATATTAAAATTCCTTATACCTTTTACTTTAATAGGTGCTTATTTAGGGGTAAATACGGTACTTTCTATTGATGAAGCAATACTAAATGTTTTAGTTTTAGTCCTTATATTATTTATAGGTATATATAGCTTATTTTCTAAGTCTTTAGGACTTACTAATAATTTTAAAGGCATAAATAAAAAGAATATGTCTCTTGGAATACTTCTGGCTTTTTCTTTAGGCTTTTATGATGGATTTTTTGGTCCCGGCACTGGTTCATTTTTAATATTTGGATTTATAAACATATTTGGATATGATTTTGTAAATGCCAGTGGAAATGCTAGAATTTTAAATTTTGTGAGCAATATATCTTCCTTAGTTCTATTTGCAATACATGGAAGGATTTTTTATGCCTATGCAATACCTGTGGCAATATTTATGATATTGGGTGCTCAGTTTGGAACAAAGGTAGCCTTAAAAAAAGGCTCTAAGCTCATAAAACCTATTTTTATAACCATGTCTTTAGCTGTTGCGGGAAAAATGGTTTTCAAATTATTTACATAGACTAAAACTTCAAAGTAAATACATTAAAATAAACAGACATCTAACCTTCAGATGGAGTTTTTACTCCAACTGAAGGTTAGATGTCGTTATCCAGGGACGTAGCTGCCGTTATCTCCCACTTTGTTAGAAGTGGGAGTGTTACGGCAGGTAGTCAGTAGTATTTATTCTTAATGCCACAGCCCCACTTTTACTTCTTACTTTTTACCTATTACTTCTTACTTCTTACCTTTTACTTCCATAATCTTTTATCACTAAACAAAAATATTATTGTGATTCGTAAGCCTTTGCAACACTTTTAAAACCAGCATCCTGTAACACTTCTATAACAGTTTTTCTTATGTCCTTATAGCTTACGCTTTCATTAAAATCCTTCCATAACTTATTCTTAATATCCCCTGATAAGTTCAGTATGTCTGAAGAGTTCATAGGATTTCCTGCATCATCAGAAGACCTCTCTATGGAAATCATTATCTTGTTTATATCGAATTCCTGTAATCTCCCATCTCTCTTAACTACCTTCATTTTATCCCTCCGTTCATTAGTATATTATTTTAAATTAAAGTCTACCTAAATTTTATTTATTAAAGGCTATTGCACCACTAAAAACTATATTTTAAGTAAACTCCTTTAACTATAGTACTTTCCTAAGTTCCTCTACTTTATAATCCTTTGTATATTTATTGTTCATTTCATCTATTAATATTAGTGTAACATCATCTCCCTTAATCTTCAAAACCTTGCCCTTTTGTTTAGTACCTATTACATTTACAGATTTACCCACCTTTAATTCTTTTACATAAAAACTATTGCAGAAATCACACTTATCCGCATTTTTAAACACCCTTTTACAATCATTACAATAATACAATTTACTCAAATTTTTTCCCCCTCTCAAATACTCAATGTTTATTTATATTAATATTTCTATAATATATTGCTATTTCCTTCTCATTCTCAAAAAATTTAGAATATTTAAACTTTGAAATAAGACTGTTAAACCAAATAACTGTTGCAATAAAAAATAAATAATACGATATATTGTCATGAATTTTTAAATCTAGCACAATATATCGTATTATTTATTTTTAGTACCACAGCCCTTTAATTCAACAGCCCTACTTTATATTAAAGCATAAATGGTGCAAACACCATCAATGTAAAAATAGAATCTAAAAGTAAATATGGTATGAATTTAGCTACTGGCATAGCATCTAAATCATCCTTATAACTTAAATATCCAAATGAATAGAATGTAACACTTAGAATTAAACATATGAAAAATCCTAGTGTGACAGATGAAAACTTCTCAGGTAAGTAGTAAGCATATTTTTTATAATTTGTTGAATATATAGCTTCATATTTAATCAAAAATGTGATAATAGCTGTACCTATATAAAGCAATTTCTTAGTTTTTTTACTGAATTTATATTCTAGAAAGCTTATTAAGCCTATTAACATCAATGCTGGCAAAATCCATTTTATTCCCAAAACGATTATATAAACAAAGCTATAAACAAAGCCCTGTAGTGTATCTTGGAAAGCTATATCTTTTTCTTCTCGTTTTAAACCATTATTTTCATTTTTAAATGCATCCTTTAAGGATGTGACGTATACCTTATAGTCTTCATTTTTAGGCATGTAATCACAATATACAGCTACGTCCCCCTTGGAAGAACCGTAGGAAGATACATTTCTAGATTTACTTACGAAATCCCCCATGGTTATTTTGTTTTCTTTTATATAAAACTCTGCTATATCTTCATATTGCTTCTTTATTCCAAAATATCTTGATACTCCAGCTAAAAATTTAGCTGTGCCATTTTCTGTGGAAACATATGTTACATCTCTTACTTCATCTATTCCTGGTAACTCCATTTTTCCTCTAGAATACTTTGCCATGTCCTCCAATGGGAAGTTGTATTTTTCAGCTTCAAAACCAAACTTTGTTTTCTTGTGTAGTATCAAATATGCATACTTATTATCTATTCCCACAGTTGTATTTAATATAGCTTGCCCTGTGGATAAATTTAAGCTTGCTGCTACCTTAGGTTCTCCTAAATTTCCTCCCTTGGAAGTACAATATTTAATCATGCCGTCTTTTGTTACACTCATAATTAAATAATTATCTTTAGATATTTTTGCACCACTTATAAAGTCTGATTTAGCTATGTTTGATTTTTGTCTATCTCCAGTTAATAAATCTTCAACCTCTATCCATCCATCGTAAGCTCTTATCAAAGTACTGTCATCCAGTTGAACCGTTTGGTTTACCCCTGAAATTTTTCCATCCTTTACTTTATTTAAATCCTTATCCAAAATAACATAGCCCTCTTCATTTGCTTCTAACTTTCTAGAGTCCCAGCTTAGGAAATAATTATCTCCCTTAGCTTTTAGAAAAGTAACGTTATTTATGATTTCATCCTTAACTGGTATTTCCTTTTCTCCTACCTTATTACCCATATTATCTATTTTTATTACTCTTACTTTGCTCTTATCTCCTATAGCTAAAAGATATTTATCTCCTTCTATTTGTATCTTAGGATATGAATTCACTTTATATTGACCTAAGAATTTCCCCTTTCCCCACTTTTGTGAAGGCGGTTCTTTATTTATATCATAATTTATTTTATATTGCACTGCTAATATAGCCACTGCTAACACTACTGTAACTAATAGAAAAATACGTCTCACTTTTTTTGTCATTTTGAAAGCCCCCTATACTAAATTAAATTTTATAAACAGAGCTCTTAGCTTCAGATGGAGTTTTTTTTACTCCAACTGAAGGTTAGAGATCGTTATCCAGGGACGTAGCTGCCGTTATCTCCCACTTTGTTAGAAGTAGGGTTTTACGGCAGGTAGTCATCGGATAAACTTAAAAATTTGTTTAAAGTTATTCTATATGAATTCAATACAAAAGTCATAATTCCTCTATTAATAATGATAATAAAGTAAAAAAAGATGGCAAAATTAATTACCATCTTGTGATCAAATTAAATTTTTATTAAATAGCTTCTTGAACTTTTCCTTCTTTAATCTCTTCATTTGCTACTGGTTTTGCTGTAGCATGAGTTCTCTTTTGGTATCCCATCATCTTAAATATCTGTGATACCACAAGGCCACCTATTATTCCTCCAACTATTGCAAGTGCAGCTGCCATAAGAACTGTCAATGGCTTGTTAAATCCAAAGGATGCTAAAAAACCTGGTATTGGTGATGCTGTTCCTGGTGCATTGTTTACTATTTTAAAGTATGCTGCAGATAAACCTGCCAATGCTCCTCCTAAGAAGCTTCCACCATATATAGGCAATGGATTTGCTGTTACAATATCTGCCTGAGTAAGTGGCTCTAACATAACTGCTATTACTTTACTTTTTTCACCTAATTTTAGTCTCTTAAATGTAACTCCATTGGCAAATGCTCCACCTACACAGGCAATACCTGCTATACCCATAGCAAGTCCCTTAAGTCCTAACATGGCAGTTATTGCCATAGAGCTCAATGGTGATGTACATATTATCTTCATTATTCCACCTAAAAGGAATCCCATAACTATTGGAGATTGGTTAGCTGCCACAGAAATTACGTCTCCAACTGTAAGTAAAGTTGAATTTACTATTGGATTAACTCCCACAGCTATAAATCTAGCCAAAGGAGCTAAAAGTAGTGCTCCAAAAATTATATTCAATCCTTCTGGTAATTTTTCTTCTACCTTTGGTGCTATTAAACTTACTAGGTATCCAGCTATAAATCCTGGCAATATTCCAAGACCACCCACTGCAACACCCATAACTACTGCATACACTGGATTTACTCCCATATTTAATGCCACAAGTATAGCTGCTGCAGGACCACTTAAGCTTCCTGCTGTGGCTCCCACTTCTCCTATAAACTTTAGTCCAAGGAAATTTCCACCAATATACTTATGAATAGCTTCTACAAGAAAACTTGCCACTGCTGCATTAGCTAACCCAGACATGGCTTTATCTCCCTTTGGAGCCTTAAGGCTAAAAATTGAAAATAATACCAATGCAAAAATCAATAAACCTAATCCCTTAACAATAACAAACAAATTTATCCCTCCATTTTTCAATTTTATAAGTCCATCAATAAAATAAATTTAAATTCCCACAATTTAAAATATATTTTATTAACAAACTGGTTGACAATTCCATTAACCTTTTCCCACATTAGCTAATAGAATCTTTTAATTTATATAATAAAATTTACCAACAGTCCCACCCAATTGATAAATTTTAATATTCCGTTAAACCTATCAATAAAACAATTACCTTAATATATCTTTTAAAATTAATATTTACATTTCTATAAGATAAAGTTTTAACATTCAATTCGTTTACATTTAAAATGGAGATACCACTATTTTCTTCTTGTATATAATAATAAATCCTAAGTTTCTAAAAACTTAGGAAAGTATCAAAATATATTTTTTATTTTTTTAATTTTTTAACTATTTTATTATTTCTCACAATAAAAGGCCATTCCCTGTATGAATTTTTTCAAACTCACTTTTCCACGTTCATTGCTTTTACCTCTTATAAAGTCCATTTCTTTCTTTATTTGTTCAAAATTATATATGCCATTAGAATAATCCACAAACACATCATTCATATAGTCTTCTATGCCTATGTTAGCCAAGTTTACCATTCCTACTGTGGCAGTTCTTCTTATTCTTTGCTCCATGGATTTAGGATTATTTGTGAACTTGCTGCATAAATCTTTAATGCTGTATTCATTCATAGTTTTTTTGGATTTTATTAAAAATGAAACTATCTTTACTATATCCTCACTGCCCACTTCCCCCATTATTCCTATTTTACTCATTACCTCTCTTATTTTTTCTTCATAGTTTTCCAAAGGTTTATTTTGTATCTCTGCAGTAATATCATTCTTAACAGGATTTATTGAAATATTTTCTGAAAATATATGCTGTATTTGTTCTAAGGTTTTATTTAATTTAATTTTTTCTTGTACCTTTTTAATTACATTTTCCACTTCTACTGCATTTATAGGCTTGTTTATGTAGTACTCCACTCCGTATTCATAGGCCTTTCCTATCATTTCCTTAGACATAACCTGAGATATCATAATAAAATTAACTTTACTATTATACTTTGTAACCTCTCTTACCAGTGACAAACCATCCTTTTCCGGCATCAAAAGATCCACCAAAACTATATCTGGTTTGTATTTGTTTATTTTTTCAACACCCTCCTGGCCGTCCATGGCATAATCCACAATTTCTCCTAATTCTCTATCATATACTATTTTTTCTAATATTTTAATTACGCTTATATCGTCTTCTACTATAATAATTCTCATTTTATTCTTCCTCCAATACTTTTTTAGGTATGGCTATATTGAAAGTTGTTCCCTTATTTTCTCCAGAACTTATGGTTATTTTACCTTTTAATTCACCTTCAATTATGTGCTTTACTATACTAAGTCCAAGACCCCTGTTTATTTCTCCAGTGCCGTAGTTTATCTTGGTAGAGTATCCAGGAGAAAATATGTATTCCTTATCTATTTCTTTTATACCACATCCATTATCTTCTATAATAAATATATAATTTTCTCCTTCTTTGTCCTGATGAAAGTATATAAATCCCTTTTCTTTGCCCTCTAAAGCTTCTATGGCATTCATAAGTAAATTTCTAAATATAGACATTAAAAAGTAGTGCTTTTCAGTATAAAAATTATTTCTTATTTTAAATTCCACACCTATATCTTTTTCTTTATACTTTATCTCATTTTTCATACTTATTTCTAATATGTTTATTAAGTCTTTAAAATACATTCCCCTTCCTTCATCTGGAGAACTTGTAACTTCCTCAACGCCTCTTACTACTATGCCATATTCTTTTTTTATTTCATGAACGTTCTTTGCTATATTCACTGCTCTTGAAGCCCAAAGCTCTCTTTCCTTGTCTAAAGTTATTTTTTCAAATAAATCATAGGCCTCTGCCATTACTTTTTCAAGACTATCCATGGTTTTCTTCATCCAATAGGTTTCAGTTTTCAGTCTTGCAGTCATAAGTAATAGCTTTCTATATCTATTTTCGTGTTCTTCCTTTAATAATAGCATTTTATAATATTTAATAAAATTTAAGCTAAGCCACAAAATTACCGTTCTAACTATGGCCACTATAAATAAAGTCCATTTAATATGATAATTATATAAGGGTTTAATATTGTTTATATCCCTTATAAGTAATTCTATAAAGTTTGCGAAAAAATCACTGAATACTATATAAATAAACATCCTATTTATATTTCTTCTAGAAACTTTTTTAAGTACTAAATAAAAAAATACTGCGTAAGAAAAGTAGAAAAATATTTCTGGGAAGTAAAATTGCATTCCATCTACCATCTTACCCCCTCTTGTAGTGTGTACAAATACTCTAAGGATATAAACTCCTATGGATGTATATGCCCCTGTTATTACGGAGTTTAATTCCTCAAAGGAATACATAAACACCCCAAATAATATTATAGCAAAGGAGATTCTAAAGTTTGCTATAAATAAATCCAAATAAATTTGTGAAGAAAGAGAAACTATTAAAACTACAAATATCATCTTTTTAAACATATCCCTATTTTTTGCCCTTTTAATCTGCTCCAAGAAAATATCCCCTTTCTATAGTAATTTAGAATTTTATTTTTTACTTTTTCATTTATATTAAAACACATTATCCAATAAAAAGTAAACATTATCAACATCCTTTTCTAACAAATTCCTACACCGAAAAAAGTGCCTTGCACTATCAATACCCAAATTTTACAAAGTATCAATAACACAAAGCACACATTTTTATTCTATGACTACAAAAGTTAACTTACTTCTTACTTACTCCTTAGCTCTTACTTTTCAATTCTTAATTATTAATTCTTAATTATTAATTGTTAATTGTTAATTAATTCCCCAATGTCTTTTCTATAATAATTTCCCTGAAATTTAACCTTTTCCACATCTCTATAAGCCTTTTCTCTAGCACTATCTAAGCTGTCTCCTTTAGCAACTACACAAAGAACTCTTCCTCCGTTAGTTACTAATTTGCCCTCCTCAAGTTTTGCACCTGCTGCTATTACCTTGCTTTCTAAATTATCTTCTATTTCTATAGGATAACCTTTTTTGTATGAGGAAGGATAGCCTTCTGAAGCAACTACTACGCAGCAACTATGCTTATTTTCCCATTTAATATTTATATTAGCTAAATCCTTATTTAAAGCCCCCATTATTATATCCATCAAATCCGATTCCATTAAGTAAAGCACTGCTTGGGTTTCTGGATCTCCCATTCTAACGTTGTATTCTAAAAGATAAACTCCCTTTTCTGTTATCATTATTCCAAAGAATATAACCCCAATATAGTCCATAGCTTCATTTTTTATTCCTTTAAGCGTTGGCTCTAATATATTCTCTTTAAACTCCTTTATTACCTCATCACTGCAATATGGATTAGGTGCTATAACACCCATTCCTCCAGTGTTTGGTCCCTTATTTCCATCATAAATTTGCTTATGATCCTTAGAAGATATAAATGGTATTATGGTTTCCCCATCTGTTATAGAAAGTATGGAAGCTTCTACTCCATTTAAAAACTCCTCTATTACTATCTTTTTACCAGAACCATTAAATACATCCTTAACCATAAAATCTTCTAAAGCCTTTTGAGCATCTGCTTCTTCTTCACAAATAACTACGCCTTTTCCAGCTGCAAGGCCATCTGCCTTTACAACTACAGGGTAAGCACAGTTTCTTATATATTCCTTTGCCTTTTCAAAATCAGTAAATGTTTCGTATTCAGCAGTTTTAACTCCATACTTTTTCATGAATTCTTTAGCAAAGGCCTTGCTTCCTTCTAAAAGAGCGCCTTTTTTATCTGGTCCAAATATTTTTAGTCCTTCTTTTTTAAATGTATCAACTATGCCTTCAACCAATGGTGCTTCTGGCCCAACCACTGTTACATCTATTTTATTTTCCTTTGCAAAGGAAAGATACTCATCTATACTGTTTAAATTTACATTGATACATTTTTCTTCTAAAGCCGTTCCTCCATTACCAGGAGCACAATAAATCTCATCTACCTTATTACTTTTTGAAAGCTTCCATGCTATAGCATGTTCCCTTCCACCGCTACCAATAACTAATAGCTTCATTTATATCCCCCCCCCCGATTTAATTTAGTGGGCTAGGGTGTCAGAGGGCTAGAGGGCTAGATAAAGTTGTTTTTGTTCGCTTCACTCTCAAAAACTTTTAATTTAAAGATTTTCCGTAGCATCGCGAAGGAAAATCCTCCTTCACTAGCACACTAGCCAACTAGCACACTAACATCTAGTACACTAATATTCTCCTCGTTTAGTGTTTAAAGTGTCTCATTCCTGTAAATACCATGGATATTCCATTTTTGTTGCATTCATCTATAGACTCTTGATCCTTTAGAGATCCGCCTGGTTGAATTATAGCTTTTATATTGTGTTTAGCCGCTTCTTCCACTACATCGCCAAATGGGAAGAATGCATCTGATGCTAATATAACTCCTTCTTCTCCTCTTTCTAAAGCCTGTGTAGCTGCCCATATTCTGTTTACTTGGCCTCCAGCTATTCCTACAGCTTTTCCATCCTTAACTACTACTATTGCATTAGATTTAACATATTTAACAACTTTCATTCCAAATATTAAATCCTTCATTTCCTCTTCAGTAGGAGCTTTTTCTGTAACAACTTTAGTTTCATTTAATAATTTATCGTCAGCACTTTGAACTAAAATTCCTCCATCTACTTTTACTAACTCAACTTTATCCTTAGGAACTTGTTCTCCCTTTATAACTCTTAAATTCTTTTTAGTTTTAAGAACTTCAAGTGCTTCTTCAGTAAAGTCTGGTGCTATTACTATTTCTGAGAATATCTTCACAATTTCTTCAGCAGTTTCCTTATCTAAAGTTCTGTTAACTGCTATTATACCACCAAAAATAGATACTGGGTCACAGGAATAAGCTTTTTTATATGCATCGCAAACAGTTTCCCCTATAGCCACTCCACAAGGTGAGTTATGCTTTAAACCGCAGCAGGCAATTTCATCAAATTCCCATACAGTTTTCCAAGCTATATCCATATCTTTTATATTGTTATAAGACAATTCTTTTCCGTTTAATTGTTGGAAGTTTTTCATAGCGCCTCTTTCATAAGTAGACACGTAGTAAGCCGAGGTTTGATGTGGATTTTCTCCATATCTTAAATCCATCATTTTTTTGTAAGATAGAGATAAATACTCTGGGTATTCCTCATCTAATAAGAAATTGCTTATAGCTGCATCATAAGCAGATGTTAAATTAAATACTTTTCCTGCTAATTCTTTTCTAGTTTTGAAAGAAACATCTCCATTTTCTTCTATTTGACTTATTATTTTTTCGTAATCCTCTACTTTAGTTAATACTATAACATCTTTAAAGTTTTTAGCTGCAGATCTTAGCATAGTAGGTCCGCCGATATCTATAAATTCTACTTTTTCCTCAAAAGCTAAATCTTCTTGAACCTTATTGAAGAATGGATATAAGTTTACAACTATCATGTCTATTGGAGTTATGCCTTTTTCTTTTATTGTTTCCATATGACTTTCTTTATCTCTTATGGCAAGTATTCCACCATGAATATATGGATTTAATGTTTTAACTCTTCCATCTAGTATTTCATCAAAGCCTGTAACTTGATTAACTTCTATTACATCTATGCCATTTTCTTTTAGGTATCTATATGTTCCCCCAGTGGATATTATTTCTACGCCTCTGTTCACTAAGAATTTAGCTAAATCTAGTACCCCATTTTTGTCAAATACACTTATTAAAGCTCTTTTTAACATTATTATTCCTCCCCTTTTTTATTTAATAGATATCTTTCCTTGTGAAATCAACTTAATTGCCTCTGATAATGCTTTGTGTTCCTGCACTAGCACTCTCTTTTGAAGTTCTTCTGGAGTATCCTCTACGTATACTGGCACTGTCTTTTGAATTATTATAGAACCTGTATCTGTACCCTCATCTACAAAATGGACAGTACATCCAGAAACTTTAACTCCATACTCTAAAGCCCTTTCATGAACTTTAATTCCGTACATATCATTTCCACAAAAGGCTGGTATTAAAGATGGATGTATATTTATTATTTTGTTTTTAAACTTTTTAATTATATCCCCTTTTAGTATTGAAAGATACCCTGCCAAAACTATTAAATCAACCTTACCATCTACTATTTTTAATATTTCTTCTGATAAATTTCCCTTATGTTTTTTTCTATCCACACAGTAGGTTTTTATACCACTTTTTTTCCCTCTTTCTAAACCATAAGCACCCTCTCTGTCGCTTATGATCATTTCTATAGCACAGTTTTCTAAATATCCATTTTCTATATTGTCAATTATAGATTGAAGATTTGTTCCTCCTCCGGATATAAGTACTGCTATTTTAAACATACTTCTTTGCCTCCACGTTCTACATGACCTATTTTATATGCTTTAAATCCAAAATTATTTATTTTATTTATAATTTTATGCTCATCCTCTTTATTTACACATAATACAAAACCTATTCCCATGTTAAATGTGTTGAACATTTCTTTTTCATCCACTCCAAGACTCATTAAATGCTTAAATATATCAGGTACATTGAAGCTATTTTTATCCACTACTGCTGTAAAATCATCTTTAAACATTCTAGGAATATTTTCATAGAAACCGCCACCAGTTATATGACTCATTCCTTTTATATTAAATTCCTTTAAAAGGCCTAAAATAGTTTTTACATATATATTAGTAGGAGTCAATAAAACTTCTCCTATTTTCTTACCTTGAAAATCTTCATTTAAGTCCTTGATTGCCTTTCTAACTAAAGAATATCCATTACTGTGAACTCCTGAAGATTCTATTCCAATTAATATATCTCCCTCATTTATGCTGCTGCCATCTATTATTTTATCTCTGTCCACTATTCCCACAGCAAAACCTGCTATATCATATTTTCCATCATCATAAAATCCAGGCATTTCAGCAGTTTCTCCGCCAATTAAAGCACATTCTGATTGCAGACATCCCTCAGAAACCCCTTTAACAAGGCCAGCTGCCACCTCTGCTTCTAATCTTCCACAAGCTATATAGTCTAGGAAAAATAATGGTTTTGCTCCATGACACAATATGTCATTTACACTCATGGCTACACAGTCAATACCCACGGTGTCGTATTTGTTCATTTTAAAAGCTATGTCAAGCTTTGTACCTACTCCATCTGTGCCAGAAACTAAAACTGGATTTTTGTATTCTCCATTTAATTGAAACATTCCTGCAAAGCTTCCTATGCCATTTAAAACATTTGAGTTTTGAGTTCTTTTAGTGTATTCCTTAATTAAGCTTACAGTCTTATATCCCTCTTTTATGTTTACTCCTGATGATTTATAATCTATCATTTATATTCCCTCCTATATTTCCACCTGTATTTATCCTTATTTTCTAATCCCCAATCCTTAATACAGCACATAACTCCACTATAACTATTTTAAAATCCAATTCCAACCTGCACTAAAAATTATGTGCTGTGAACTAAGGTTTTATCTAAAGTCTTCACTTGGTGTTGACACTGGATATTCTCCTGAAAAACACCCTAAGCAATAGCCCTTATCTTTTCCTAAAGATTTTAAAAGTCCATTTATACTTAAATACTCTAAAGTGTCTGCACCTATTCTTTCCCTTACATCTTCTAAGCTACTAAAAGCTCCTATAAGCTCATTTCTGTAAGGGGTATCAATTCCAAAATAGCATGGAAACTTTACTGGAGGAGATGAAACTCTAAAGTGAACTTCCTTTGCTCCTGCTTTTCTAAGTATATTTACTAATCTCTTACTAGTAGTTCCCCTAACTATTGAATCATCTATTATAATAACTCTTTTTCCCTCTACATTCACCTTAAGTACATTTAATTTAACGGAAACATCTCTTTCTCTCATTTCCTGAGTAGGCGATATAAATGTTCTTCCTATATATTTATTTTTAATTATTCCCATGGCATATGGTATGCCTGAAGCCTTGGAATATCCTATAGCTGCTGGCACTCCTGAATCCGGTACACCAATTACCACATCCGCCTCCACTGGACTTTCCTTATAAAGTATTTCTCCAGCTTTAATTCTTGATTCATATACATTAACCCCGTCAATTACACTATCTGGTCTTGCAAAATAAATATATTCAAAAGAGCAAGTGGCACAGCCTGTCTTTTCTGCAAACTTTATGGTTCTTACGCCTTCTTCATCTATTATGACTATTTCCCCTGGTTCTACATCCCTTATAAATTCAGCTCCAATAGAATCTAATGCACAGCTTTCAGAGCTCAATATATATTTTTCTCCCATCCTACCAAGGCAAAGAGGTCTTATACCATTTGGATCCCTAGCTCCAATAAGCTTGTTTTCTGCCATTAAAAGCATAGCATAGGATCCTTTCACAAACTTTAATGCATCCACTATAGATCTCTCTACGCCTTTTTTATAGCTTCTGGCAATAAGGTTTATTATAACCTCTGTATCTACGGATGTTTGAAAAATACATCCTGTTTCTTCTAAAAGTTCTCTTACCACATCTGCATTTACAAGGTTTCCGTTATGAGCTATAGAAATAGAGCCCAATTTAAATGTACTTACAAGTGGCTGAGCATTTACTCTTCCTGCGCCTCCTGCTGTAGAATATCTCACATGTCCTATGGATATATTCCCTTTCAAATCTTGTAAATTTTCTTTACTAAAAACATCACTTACAAGACCAATATCTTTATGACATTTAATTTCTTCTCCATTTTTTACTGATATACCACAGCTCTCTTGACCTCTATGTTGAAGAGCATATAATCCATAATAAGTTAAATGGCTTATTTCCTCATCTATTTCATTTGAATATATACCAAATACACCGCACTCTTCTTTTAGTTTGTCTTCCTCTAAGTTAAAGCCTTCCATATGCAAGTTGTTCCCCTCCTTAATGGGTAACAGCTACTGGTTAATAATCACCAAGCACTGTTGCCTATTTTATTCTGCTCATTATTTCTTCATAAGCACCTTTTACATTGCCCAAATCTCTTCTAAATCTGTCTTTATCTAGCTTTTCATTAGTTTTAGCATCCCAGAATCTGCAGGTATCTGGTGAAATTTCATCTGCTAATAATACCTCATCATGGAATCTTCCGAACTCTATTTTAAAATCTATTAGTTTTATTCCTCTTTCTATGAAAAATTCTTTTAACAAGTTGTTTATTTTTTCTGTAGCTTTATATATTTTATCTAATTCTTCAAAAGTAGTTAATCCTAATGCCACTGCATGGTAGTCATTTATAAGTGGATCTCCTAGGTCATCATTTTTATAGCATATTTCATAAATTGTAGTTTTTAATTCTGTTCCCTCTTCAACACCTAATCTCTTTGCCATGCTTCCTGCTGCCACATTTCTAACTATTACTTCTAGAGGAACTATGCTTACTTTCTTACATAACTGATCTCTTTCATTTAACTTTTCAACTAAGTGAGTTTCAACTCCATTTTTCTCTAACATATTAAAAAGTGCACAACTTATACTGTTATTTAAAATTCCCTTATCTTCTATAGTTCCTTTTTTCTCCCCATTAAAAGCTGTGGCATCATCCTTATAATGTACTATTACGTAATCATCATTTTCTGTTTTGTATACTTTTTTAGCCTTTCCTTCATACATAAGTTCCTTTTTTTCAAATTTTAAGTTTTCCATTAGAATTCTACCCCCTGCTCATTTTCTCTTATAAATTTTTCCTTCATGTCTTTTCTATATTTTAAAAGTTTTACTCTTAATTCTGGGTATTTCAAAGATAATATTTCCACCGCAAGCATTCCTGCATTAAAGCTATTGTTCATACCTACAGTTGCTACTGGAATTGATTTTGGCATTTGTACTATAGATAAAAGTGCATCCATGCCACCTATTGCGGCATTTATAGGCACCCCTATTACTGGTAGGATTGTTTGAGAGGCAATAACCCCTGGAAGATGTGCTGCAAGACCTGCTCCTGCTATTATGCACTCAACTCCCTGTGCTTCTAATTCCTTTAAGGTTTCTGAAAGTTTTTCCGGCACTCTATGAGCTGACAATATATATCCTTTATGTTCTATTCCAAATTCCTTTAGAATTTCAGAAGCTTTTTTCATAACTTCCATATCTGACTTACTTCCAAATATTATAGCTACTTTCACTTTTATTCTCCTCTCTTTTTTTAATTGACTTCCATGCTTAGCATTAAGCAAAAATTTAATTAAGAAGCTTTTCTAAAAGTTCATTCTATAAATTATTTTCTAAATTTTATTAAGATTTGTTTTTACATATAAAAATCCGTTATACAGCCATAAGTAAGCTCTATAACGGATGAAATATACTCTATTAAAAGATAGTTATCCCTATAAAACTTACCCATAGTCAGAAAATTTACGGTTTTCCGGTAGAAACACTTGATCCATATCATCAAGCATATATGAGTTAGTTAGTGTTAGTTTTAGTTTTTTATCATATTTAAATAATAACACTATGTTTTATAAAAATCAATACAATTTATGAAATTTATTTTTAATTATTCGTATTAATACTGTATGTTACTTCGATTTTATAGTTGTATCATTCGTGTTTTCTTAGTAAACAATTAAACTTTTGTACATAGCTTTCAAGTTATGTGCCATTTTTTAAAAAACTCCTTTAAGAGTTTTATCTTTCACACTTACTTCTTAGCTAATCCCATTACTTATCTGCAAATTTTATATTTTTATTTTATAACTGCGAAAGTTGAATACTTAATTCTCAATTCTCAATTCTTAATATCCCTTAAATACAACGCCCTCCTTAAATCCACCTTATAATATATTTATTTTTGTTGTATAATTGAATATATTTATAAGTACAAACTGGAATTAGAGACTGAAGCTTGACCATTAATGACTAAACAAAGTCTCCCTCTAAAAAATATTATGCTCTCTTTCCTAGTACCTAGCACCTAGTACCTAGTACCTAAATACGCCTAGCACCTAGTACCTAGTAAATACGCCTAACCATAACTATTACTATAAATTAATGACTGGAAATTGGTGATTAGGGACTTAGAATTGGTGACTATTAATTAAAATAACTTTATTTACAGAGAGGATGTTAAAAAATGTGGCCAATAATTATAATTGCTTTTATTTTTATATTAGTGTTTATAGTTTCTAGAAAAAATTATATTAATAGAACAAACTATCTTTCTGATAATTTTAATGCTTTTAATGAAACATTAAAAGAAAGATATGAAAAGCTAAACGATCAACAGAAAAAGCTCTTCATATCTTCCCTAGAAAAAGATTTATATTTATTTTTTGATAATGAAATCCTAAAGACTCCTTCTAAAATGCCCCAAAATACTTGGACTATACAACAGAGAATGATGAAGCAGCAGGAGATAGCTTCAAGGCTTAAAAAATTTATTTAAAGTATTCTACTCCAGCTTTAAATATCTTTTGATCCTTTTCTCCTAAAATATTCTTAATAACGCCATTGCCTCTTCTTTCGCTGTGGCCCATTTTACCAAGAATTCTTCCATCAGGACTTGTGATACCCTCTATGGCATAAGCTGAACCGTTAGGGTTAAATTCTATGTCATAAGTAGGGTTTCCATTAAAGTCTACGTATTGAGTAGCTATTTGACCATTTTCAAAAAGCTTCTTAGCCAAATCTTCTTTAATAACAATTCTTCCTTCCCCATGGGAAACAGGTATGCTGTGAACATCTCCCACATTTACATTGCTAAACCATGGAGATAGATTAGATACTACCTTAGTGCTTACTATTCTAGACATATGTCTTCCTATTTTATTGTAAGTAAGTGTTGGACATTCCTCATCTATGTGCTTTATTTCTCCAAAAGGCACCAAACCTAGCTTTATAAGCACTTGGAAGCCATTACAGATTCCAATCATAAGTCCATCTCTATTTTTTATAAGATTCATTACAGATTCCTTAACTAAAGGATTTCTAAATATATTAGCTATGAATTTTCCTGAACCATCTGGCTCATCTCCTGAGCTGAATCCTCCTGGAAGCATTATTATTTGGCTATTATCTATAGCTTTTGATAGTTCCTGTACAGATTCTTTAATATATGCAGGAGTTAAATTTCTAAATACAAAGGTTTCTACATTAGCTCCAGCCTTTTCAAATGCCCTTTGGCTGTCATATTCACAGTTAGTTCCTGGGAAAGCAGGTACAAGCACTGTAGGTTTTATATTTTTACCTAAATATATTGTTTTATCTAATGTGTTTTTACTTCCATCCTTGTACAATGTTTCTATTATCTTTCCACTTATATCCTCAGCTTTATTTGTTTTAGTTGGGAATACTTTTTCTAAAGTTTCTCCCCAAGCCTTTAATGCTTCTGCTAAATTTATATGAGTTTCTTTTATTTCTATTTTTTCTTCTTCTATAGTATTACCTAAAACTCTGTATCTTTCTGAATTTACTCCTTCTAAAAGGCTTTCATCCTTTAATTCCAATATTATAGAGCCATATTTAAATTTAAATAATTCTTCTTTTTCTACATTATCATTAAATTTAAATCCAATTTTATTTCCAAAGCACATCTTAGATATAGTTTCACTTATGCCGCCAAATTTTACAGAAGATGCAGCTAGTACACTACCCTTATTTATAAGGCTTGTAACTATATTATAATTTTCCTTTAATATTTCTAAGTTTGGCATGCCCTTATCATCTATAGGTAAATCTAAAATAATAACTTTACTTCCTGCCTTTTTAAATTCTGGAGAAACTATATTATTAATTTTAGAAGTTCCCACAGCAAAAGCCACAAGTGTAGGTGGTACATTTAAATCCTTAAAGCTTCCTGACATACTGTCCTTACCACCTATAGCTGGTATATTTAATTTCTTTTGAATATATAAAGCTCCTAGTAAAGCTGAAAATGGCTTGCCCCATTTTTCCTTATCTTCTCCTAGTTTTTCAAAGTATTCTTGAAGAGTTAATCTTATTTTATTGTATTCTCCTCCTGTTACAACTATTTTAGTTATAGCTTCTAGTTGTGCATAAATAGCTCCATGGAAAGGACTCCATTTAGCAATATATGGGTTGTATCCAAAGCTCATTATGCTGGCAGTTTCTGTTTCTCCCTTAAGCACAGGTATTTTTGCTACCATAGCTTCTATTGGTGTAGATTGATATTTACCACCTAAAGGCATAAGAACTGTGCCCGCACCTATAGTTGAGTCAAACTTCTCTGTAAGCCCCCTTTGACTACATACATTTAAATTTTGAAGGTTTTTAATCCATGCATCTTCTAAAGATAAATTCTTATATAAATCCCAGTTGAAATTATCTAAGAATTCGCTTTCTTCTGGCTCATTTACAACTATATCTGTGTATCTAGAAGCTCCGTTGGAGTTTAAGAAATCTCTATCTATATCCACTATGTTTTTTCCTCTCCAATTCATAGTCAATCTATTGTTAGAAGTTACCTTAGCTACTACAACAGCTTCTATATTTTCCTTATTTGCATATTGTATGAATTCATCCTGGTGTTCCTTTGAAATCACCACTGCCATTCTTTCTTGAGACTCTGATATAGAAAGCTCTGTTCCATCTAATCCTTCATATTTTTTAGGCACCTTGTCTAAATCTATATATAACCCATCTGCCAGTTCTCCTATAGCCACTGAAACACCGCCAGCGCCAAAGTCATTACATCTTTTAATTAGCGATGCCACTTCTTCTTTTCTAAATAATCTTTGAATTTTTCTTTCTTCAACAGGATTTCCCTTTTGAACTTCTGCTCCACAAGTGTATATGGAATTTTCATCATGTTCTTTAGAGGATCCTGTGGCTCCTCCACATCCATCTCTTCCGGTCCTTCCACCTAAAAGTATTATTACGTCTCCCTCTTCAGGTTCTAATCTTTTTACATTCTTCTTAGGTGCTGCTGCTATTACTGCCCCTACTTCCATTCTCTTTGCCCTAAAATCCTCATGGTAAACTTCTGTTACCTGACCTGTAGAAAGTCCTATTTGATTTCCATAAGAGCTATATCCATTAGCCGCCTCTGTGGTTATCTTTCTTTGAGGAAGTTTTGATGGCAGTGTACTGCTTATAGGCACTGTTGGGTCACCTGAACCTGTAACTCTCATAGCTTGGTATACATAAGCTCTTCCTGATAGTGGATCCCTAATAGCTCCTCCAAGACAAGTAGCTGCTCCCCCAAAAGGCTCAATTTCTGTAGGGTGATTGTGAGTTTCATTTTTAAACATTAAAAGCCATTTTTCATCTTTTCCATCTACATCCACATCTATTTCTACGCTACAAGCATTTATCTCTTCTGAAACTTCAAGATCATCAAGCATTCCCTTTTTTCTAAGTTCCTTAGCTATTATACACGCCATATCCATTAAGCACATTTCTTTATTTTTTTCTTTATATAAAAGCTCTCTTGATTTTTTATATTCTTCAAAAGCTTCTTCCAATACATCTTTGTATTTTCCATCTTTAATTTCTACATTTTTTATAATAGTGTTAAAAGTAGTATGTCTACAATGATCTGACCAATAAGTATCTAATACCTTTATTTCTGTAAGTGTAGGATTTCTCTTTTCACTTGAAAAATATTTTTGACAGCAAAGCATGTCATCTAAATTCATAGCTAAACCTAATTTTTCTATTAAGCCTTCTAATTCCTTTTCATTCATGTCTATGAATGTTTCTATTTTTTCTATATCTTTAGGTTCAGTTACTTGCATTTCTAAAGATGAAGGTTTTTCTAATTTAGCTTCACAGGAATCCACAGGGTTTATACAGTAATTTTTTATTTTATCAAATTCCCCCTGGCTTATATTTCCTTCTATAACTATAATTTTAGCTGTTTTTACTATAGGTCTTTCTCCCTCAGTAATAAGCTGAACACATTGCGCTGCAGAGTCTGCCCTTTGATCATACTGTCCATCTAAATATTGTATCCCAAAAACCTTACTTCCCTCTGCCACTTCTATTTCTTCCTCATAAACATTATCTACTGGTGGTTCAGAGAATACAGTGTCTATAGATTTCTTAAGCTGTTCTTTATCTATGCCACATACATCATATCTATTTAATATCCTTAAACCTTCTATTTCTTTTAAATTTAAGTCATTAATAATATTTGTTAATAATTTTTTAGCCTCATCATCAAAACCTTTTTTCTTTTCAACATAGATTCTAAAAACTTCATTAATCATGCCTTCATCCCCTTTTCAAATTATGAAACTAACACAACTAACTGAAAAACTAACTAACTTTATTAAATTAAAACAACTAACTGTCAACTAACGAATATTTTTATATTTCAAATCAAAATTATACGTTATATTTATAATTATAATACACTTTAAAGAATTTTGAAAGTTTTTTATTCGGAAAAAAATTGTGATGTAGGCTGTATAGGAAAAATCTGCTTTTAAGTCCACAATAAATATATTTTTTAGACTGTTCGCAATACGCTAAGAAATTCTAATGTTTTTAAATTTAAATACCCTAAAGCTTTCAAACTCACTCGTTCCTCGCTCAAGCAGTGAAAGCTTCTTAACGGGTCTTCAAATTTAAAAACAAAGAATTTCTAAAGCTAGCTCAATAGTCTAAAAAATATATTTATTGTTCCCTTAAAAGCAGATTTTTCAGTTCATGCGCAAATCATCACTGGGAGAGAGCAGCCTACTAAAGGATGATTTTCCTCCACTACGTTACGGAAAATCTTTAATTTATAAAAAGAGAACGCTCATAATATTTTTTAGGCGTAGCCGTTGGTTTAGTTACCAATCCCTAATCCCCATATGAAACTTCTTAAATTTATATATTTTATAGTTATTTCTCAAAACTCCTCAAGCGTTTTATCCTTCCTAGTACCTAGCACCTAGTACCTAGTACCTATATAATGTCTATATAGTATCAAAATAAATTACCCCCCAAAAAAAGATAACATAATTTCACATTGTGAAATTATGTTATCCTTCACTAGCCCTCTAGCCCACTGGCACCCTAGCCCACTAAAGCCATAAATTGCATCGCAATTTATGCTTTAAGATTCTAGTTCTTCGTACTTTTTAAGGGATTTCTTAACAACTCCCATTAATCCTAATAATGCAATTACGTTTGGTATAACCATTAAACCATTAAATGTGTCTGCTAATTCCCAAACTAATTTAACTTCCATAGTAGTACCTACAACAATAAATGCTAAAACAAGCAGTCTATATACAGGCAATCCTTTATTTCCAAATAAATATCTAATATTAGATTCTCCAAAGAAATACCATCCAATTATAGTTGAGAAGGCAAAGAAGAATAATGATACTGCAATGAATATGTTTCCGAAGTTACCTAAACCTAATTCAAAAGCCTTTTGAGTTAATTCTATTCCTGTAGTCTTTCCATCCAATGCACCAGTAGTAAGTATTACAAGTGCTGTTAAAGTTAATATTACAAAAGTATCTATAAATACTCCAACTATTGCCATTAAACCTTGATCTTCTGGATGTTTAACCTTTGCTACAGCATGTGCATGAGGAGTTGAACCCATACCAGCTTCATTTGAAAATAATCCTCTAGCTACACCATATCTTACAGCTTCCTTTACACCTACACCTATAAGTCCGCCAGTAGCAGCTTTAGGATTAAATGCACCCACAAATATCATTTTGAAAGCTGGAATAATATGTGCCCAATTAGCTATTACGATAAATAAACTTCCTATTATGTATAGAAGAGCCATTAAAGGAACTATTTTTTCAGTAACAGCTGCTATTCTACTTATACCACCTACAAATATAAGTCCTGCCAAAGCTGCAGTAATTATACCCACTACTAAAGTTGGAATACTAAATGCTTTTGAAAAAGCTGTTCCAATTGAGTTTGCTTGTACCATATTTCCTATAAAACCTAATGCTATTATTATACTAATAGAGAAAAAACCTGCTAAAAATTTACTATTTAAACCTTTTCTTATATAGTACGCTGGTCCACCTGTTATTTGGCCATCAACTTTTTCTTTATAAACTTGAGCCAAAACAGCTTCTCCAAATATTGTACCCATTCCAAAGAAGGCACTTAGCCACATCCAGAATATTGCTCCTGGTCCACCTGCTGCTATAGCTGTTGCTGCACCTGCTAAGTTACCAGTTCCCACTTGAGCAGCTATTGCTGTTGCTAATGCTTGGAATGAAGACATACCGTCCTCACCTGCTTTTTTACCCCTTAAAGATATACCGCCAAATGCTTTTTTAAATGCAGCGCCAAACTTTCTTACTTGAACAAATTTTAATCCAAAAGTAAATGCTATACCTGTTCCACATAACAGGAATATTAAAATATAATTCCAAAGCACTTTGTTAATATTTTGTACAAATTCTAGCATAAAAACTACCTCCTTATTATTTGTAATAATAATAGTACATTCTACCTATATTTATATATTCTATACCCACTTACTTTTTCCTTCTCCTTTTCCTTACTTTTTGATACTTTTTAATTTTTTTTAAACTTTTTTGACATTTATTATTCTTTTAATGAACTTTTTCACATGCCACTTACATTGTTTCCTAGTTTATTTTTATTTAATTATAGTTATATCAATAATTTTTTGGTAATTTAACCTAAATATTCAATTACCATTTAAAATATAAAAATATTTATTGTAAATTGTTTTTCCCATTTATATGTGAACCACCTGCCATATAAACAACGGAGGTTTTAGGGCATTTTCTATAAAAAAATAAAGAGAAATAGCTTCTTTTGCATAACTATTTCTCTTTATTTCATATTATAAATGCTTTTCTACATCAATTAATTTTCATAAATAAACTTCAATATCTACAATATTTTTTAATTTTAAAACTTCCAAAAGAGTTTTTTCCTCCATTTTTAATTCTACATTTTAAATTTTGAAATTTACTTTATATTTTCTACTCTACAGTGCTTTAATTCTATAGCCTTATAGAATTCTGAATATCCTATTACTTGACCAGATACTGTTATCTCATCACCTTTTTTTATTTTACCTGCAATTCCTTTTTCAAACTTGCACTTTATAAAAAGCTCATTATATACCACCCCATCTATATTTACAGGGCATTTAACTGTATCAAAAAATTCATTTACCTCTGCTACCTTTAGTGTCCATTTAACATATTTACCATTATTTATTTCATAAAATTTTACCATATTTCTTTTTAATTGAGCTTCAGAAATATTTTTCCCTTCATTAGCTGATATATCTTTTACTGATACTGATACATATTTTCTCTCTTTATTTTTTTCTATCATTGATGAAACATTGGTTCCTATAGTTGTAAAAATTATTATTATAAAAATTATCGCTATTAAATAACTTAAACTGCTTTCTGCTTTATATCCTTTAAACATAATTTCCTCCTGTATTGATGTAATAAAATCACCTAAATATAATATCACTTAATGTATAAAATACTGAATTAATCTGAATATTAACATTATTATTTAATAATTCAAATTTGGCAGTTATAAAATTTATAGGTAAATAATAGGTAAGAGCTAAGAAGTAAGAGTTAATGTAGAAATTAAAATTCACATGCGAAAGTTGAGTTAATAACTATATATTTCCCTTGACATGAAAATAATATTTATTTATACTTTGTTTATAAAATACTTTGAGAATCAAAATATTTGATAATCCAAATAAAAGGAGATTTTAATATGAAATTACCTAGTTTAATTATAGGAAACTTAAAAGCTAAATTGCCAATAATTCAAGGCGGTATGGGCATAGGAATATCACTATCCGGCCTAGCTTCTGCTGTTGCCAGGGAAGGCGGCATTGGAATAATTTCTGGTGTAGGTATAGGCTTTAGAGAAAGTGATTTTTCTGTTAATTCTAAAGAAGCAAATATAAGAGCATTAAAAAAAGAAATTGTAAAAGCTAAAACTTTAAGCTCCAATGGAATTATAGGTGTTAACATTTTAACTGCCTCAAATGAATATGAAGAATTAGTTACTACCGCTTCCCAGTGTGAGGCTGACTTAATAATTTGTGGTGCTGGACTTCCAACAAATTTACCTGCATTGGTGAAAAATAAAATAACTAAATTAATACCTATTGTTTCCTCTGGAAAAGCCGCTTCGATAATAACTAAACTTTGGAAAAGAAAATACAACTATATACCAGATGCTTTAATAGTAGAGGGTCCTAAGGCTGGAGGTCACTTAGGGTTTTCTAAAGAGGATTTATTTAGAGAAGATAAAAAATTAGAAAATATATTAGAAGAAGTAATTAAGGCTATTAAACCTTTTGAAGAGGAAGCTAAGAGAAGTATACCAATAATAGCTGCTGGAGGTATATTTCACGGAAGTGATATTCCTAAATTTCTAAAGTTAGGAGCTTCGGGAGTTCAGATGGGAACTAGATTTGTAGCAACAGAAGAGTGCGATGCTCATATAAAATTCAAAAGAGCATATATAAATTCAAAAAAAGAAGACCTAGATATCGTAATAAGCCCTGTAGGTATGCCAGGAAGAGCTATTAAAAATTCATTTATAAATTCAATTAAAAATGAAAATTTACCTATTGATAAATGTTACAGATGTTTAAGTCACTGCAATCCTAAAACTGCCCCTTATTGTATATCTAAAGCACTTATTAACTCTGCTAATGGGAATTTAGATGAAGGACTTATATTTTGCGGTGAAAATGCTTATAGATTAAAGGAAATAGTGCCAGTTAAAGATCTTATACAAACTTTATTAATAGAAGCAGAAGAAAATTAAGAGGCTGATAAAATTCAGCCCCCTTTAATCTCTACACTTTTCAATCTCTATATTAATACTTTACTAAACTTTCGCATATAAATTTTAAGTTCTACATTATACAAGGTAAGAAAGTAAAGAGTATTACTTACCTAGAAATTTTTAATTCCAGCACCTAGCACTTAGTACCTAACATTTAATACCTAACTAAGTATTATTTGCCTGTAAATTTTATATTTGTATTCTATAACTGCGAAAGTTGAATACTTTACAATTAAAGCTCACATAGATACATTTATTCCTTTGTTACATAAAACACTGATCCTATAACTCCATCAGGATCGTTAACTATTTTAAACTTTTCATTTTCTTCTATTTGTTTTACAGTAATTACATCACCATTTTTTTTATCTTTTATATCTATGATGAAACTTTCTGGAATATCAACAGCTTTAGCTATTACATCCACTTCTGTAAGTTGAGTTTGTATAGTAAGCCCCCTATTTTCTATACTAGCTCTCCCTTCAAATATAATAGGAACAGCTTGTTTTATTTCTTCGTCCTTTGTTACTAATTGTACATCCACGTTATATATTTCTTCCACATTCATTGAATTTCTTTGAATATTTTTTATAACTCCATATTTTTTTTCATCTTCCAATTTTACAATTAATTTTGCACTATCTCCACTATTTTTAAGTATTTTCATCATTTCAGATTTTTGAAATTTTACTGGGCAAGATTCTTTAACCTCTGTACCATACAAAACTCCTGGTATGTATCCAGCCTTTCTTGACTTTATACCCTTTTCATTTCTTTTTAAAGCAGTAACACTATTCATGTCCACATACCTCCCCATAATTATCAATATGTAATTATCCTTTGAATTCATTGTATCAATGGGATACATTTTTGTCAATGCATTACTTTTATGTCAATCACCTATAACTTTATGAACTATTTGTAAATGAATTACCTATCTTGATTATAATATGCACATAAATAATGTGAACTTTTTTTAATACTAAATTTCTTGTGAACTTACCCAACCATAAGGGTAAGAGGTTTTACGGGCTCAAATTACAAAAAATAGGACTGTGGCATTAAAGAATTTACATACGCTATATTGTTCTAAAAATTTAAATCTAGTACAATATATGGTAGTATTTATTCTTAGTGCCACAGCCCATTTCCCAACTGTATTTAATTTATATATTCAAATCACTTTTATATATTCAAATTTGATAACTAAAAATATATTGAAAATCAGAAGTTATTGTAATTATTATTCGTACTTATTTATTATTTCAGAAATCTTATCTAAAGCAGCTATAAGTTCATCAATTTCATTACAAGTTATGCCTGCTTCTAAGCCTGTTGGACTTTCCTCATCTATTATGTGTTCTATTTTATCAATAGTATCTTTTATCATGTCTTTTACTTTTGAGTATTTTTCATTCATAATTTTACTTCTCCTCTTTTTTAAATTTGTTCCTGTTTTTTTAAATATTTTCATCATCTCTTTTAATAATTTTATTTTACCCTTAATTTCTGTAAAAAATAATTATTATCACTAACATGGGATTATTATATCATATTTCTAGCTTATTATCTATATATAAAGGCCATAAGTTCTTCCCTTCCATACTTTCAATAATAATTATTAGTTGTGATTTACGAAGCAATATAATTATGCTAAACTATATATCATAATTATATGAATTTTCATAAATAAATATATGTTTTATGGTATTATGCTATACATTTATAATTAATTATTTTATTTAACTTTTGCAGATTTAAAACTAAAATTAAATTATTTTACTAGTGTATGGAGGAATAAAAATGAACAATTTAAAAATCTCATTAAAAAAGCTTCTAAAAAGATATTTTATTGATGCATTAAGTTTCATGGCTTTAGGGTTATTTTCTTCATTAATAATAGGACTTATACTATCTCAAATTTCTAAAATTCCTGGTTTAAATTTTATAGGTGAATTTACCACAGTTATATCTGCTAAATCCCCTGTAGTTGGTTCTGCTATAGCTGTTGCCATAGCTTGGGGTTTTAAATGCAGTCCTCTTGTGGTATTTTCTTCTGCAGCTACTGGTGCTTTTGGCTACACTTTAGGCGGTCCTGTTGGTGCTTACATAGCTGGCGTAATTGGATCAGAAATGGGTAATCTAGTTTCCGGTAAAACAAAAGTAGATATAATAGTTTCTCCTTTTGTTACTATTATCTTTGGATGTATTGCAGGCAAATTTGTGGGTCCATATATATCTAATTTTATGGGCGATTTAGGTCATGTGATAAATTTGGCCACTACACTTCACCCTATTCCTATGGGCATAGCTGTATCAACACTCATGGGTCTTGCTCTTACAGCTCCTATTAGCAGTGCAGCCATTGCTATTTCCTTAAACATGTCGGGTCTGGCAGCTGGTGCCGCTACCGTAGGCTGTTGTGCTCAGATGATTGGTTTCGCAGTAGCTAGTTATAGAGAAAATAAAATTGGTGGCTTAATATCCCAGGGGCTTGGTACATCCATGTTACAAATATCTAACATTATGAAAAATCCTTTAATACTTATACCACCTACTTTAGCAGGTGCTATATTAGGACCACTCTCCACAACAATATTTAAATTAGAAAATAATCCTTTGGGGGCTGGTATGGGTACTAGCGGACTAGTAGGTCCTATTGGAACCTTTGCCACTATGAATTCCTACAAATCCCCAATTACATTGATAATATACATAGCACTTCTTCAATTTATAGCACCGGCAATACTTACTATTGTTTTCTCTACTTTTATGAGAAAAAAAGGTTTAATAAAGGAAAATGACATGAAGTTAAATCTTTAATTTTTATAAAAATACTTTTTAACTAAATATTTTATTATTATATTTAGAACTTTTTTCCCAAAGTCTCATATTATATATTAAAATTACCCATTATAAATTGTATACTATATGTTATATATGTCTACTTATTAATTTTTTTAGCATAAATAGTGTACAAAATATAATTAAATGGTATAATTATTATGTGCTATTTTAATAATATTTTGAGGGGGAAAAGTCATGACCTTCTGTGACGAAAATAACATAGATTTAATAAAAGAAGAATTAAGATACTTAGAATTACTAGCAAAACAATATCCATCCATATGTGCTGCTAGTACAGAAATCATAAATCTACAAGCTATTTTAAATTTACCAAAGGGAACAGAACATTTTATAAGTGATATACATGGTGAATATGAATCTTTTATTCATGTTTTAAAAAATGCTTCTGGTGTTACTAAAAGAAAAATAAATGATGTATTCGGCAATTCCTTAAGAGAAAAAGAAAAGGAAAGCCTAGCAACTTTAGTTTACTATCCAGAACAAAAATTAGAGCTTATAAAAAAAGATGAAACCAATTTAAAAGATTGGTACAAAATAACTCTTTATAGACTTATAGAGCTTTGCAGAGAGGTTTGTTCAAAATATACTCGTTCCAAGGTAAGAAAATCATTACCTCAAGACTTTGCATATATAATAGAAGAGTTATTACACGAGGGAAATAAAAAGGTAAACAAACTAGAATACTATAATGGAATCATAGAAACTATAATCGATATAGATAGAGCAGATGAATTTATCACAGCTATTTCAAAGGTAATTCAAAAGTTGGTAGTAGATAGACTTCACATTGTAGGTGACATTTATGATAGAGGTCCTGGAGCAGATATAATCATGGATAAACTTATGAAACATCATTCTTTAGATATTCAGTGGGGAAATCACGATATTCTTTGGATGGGTGCTGCTGCAGGTTCAAAATGTTGTATTGCTAATGTGCTTAGAATTTCTTTAAGATATGCTAATTTAGCTACCATAGAAGATGGCTATGGAATAAATCTTCTTCCACTAGCTACCTTTGCCATGAACCAATATGAAAAAGATGATTGCAAAGGCTTCAAACCTAAAACTTTAGACAAGCTTCTTACAGAAACGGATACTATTTTATTTTCTAGAATGCATAAAGCTATATCTATAATACAATTTAAACTAGAAGGTCAATTAATAAAATCTCATCCTGAATTTTTAATGGATGATCGATTGCTTTTGGATAAAATAGATATTGAAAAGGGAACCATCAACTTGTATGGAAAAAACTATAAAATTAATGATACTAATTTCCCTACAGTAAACTGGAAGGATCCTTATAAACTAACTAAAGAAGAAGAATGTTTGATAAATAAGTTGACTAATTCCTTTGTAAATAGTGAAAAACTAGAAAGACATATAAGATTTATGTATAGCAAAGGAAGCATGTATACAGTTTATAATTCCAACTTATTGTACCATGGATGCATACCTCTTAATGAAGATGGTTCTTTCAAGGAAGTAGAAATTGCCCATGGTAAACATAAAGGTAAGGATTTATTAGACACTTTAGATAGATACGCAAGAGAAGCTTATTTCTTTAAAAACGATAAAAAGTCTAAAGCCTATGGTATGGATATATTATGGTATTTATGGTGTGGTCCTGATTCTCCATTGTTTGGCAAAGAGAAAATGACTACTTTTGAAAGATACTTTATAGATGATAAGAGCACTCATAAAGAGAAAAAAGATAGTTACTATAAATATAGAGATAGCGAAGAAATCTGTAGTTATATATTAAAAGAATTTGATTTAGAACCAGATTCATCTCATATAATCAATGGACACATTCCAGTGAAATCTAAGGAAGGTGAAAGTCCTATAAAGGCTTGCGGCAAGCTTTTTGTAATTGATGGAGGTTTTTGTAGAGCTTATCAACCTCAAACTGGTATAGCTGGTTACACATTAATATATAATTCTTATGGCTTACTACTTACGTCACACGAACCTTTTGAATCTACTCAAAAGGCTATAAAGGAAAATAAAGATATTCTTTCTTCTACTATAATATTAGAACATGTAAATAGCAGAAAGAGAGTTGCGGATACGGACATAGGAAATGAATTAAAAAAACAAATTAAAGATTTAGAAATGTTATTAATTGCTTATAGAAAAGGTCTTATAAAAGAAAAGAAATAATGCAACTTGCAAATTTAAGAAAATATTCTAAACTTTAAAGCATAAATTTCAAAACATTAATCCCCAATATAGAGTAAAACTAATTTTAGTGAACCATTTTATACCTGTTGTAGGTATCTCACTCATATGCCTCATAAGGAACCTATGGTTACTACTAATTAGCTGTTACTTATGTATTGGGGATTACTATTTATATTATTATTTATATTATTATTTATATTATTATATGGATTTTTCTGCTTTATCTAAAATTTCTTTATGTTTGTTTACTAGCTGTTGAAGCTTATCTTGAAACATATCTCTATTTTCTATAAAGGGTAATTTAATTTCCCAAGTAGGATTATATGTGTCATCTACTTCTTCTATAGAATTTATCATTTCTCCAAACTCTTCCATATTGTAATTATCATATATAGAATCAAATTCATCGTCTTCCACATCTCTATCTGTAGTTAACTTTAAATTTACTACTTCCCCATCCTCTTCCTTTACTAAGTAAATACCCTCTATTAAATTTCCATTTTCCTCAAGAGTATAGCTATTTACTTCTCTTTCTAAATATCCTGTTTCACTGTTTCTTTCCATTAAAATTATAGTAGTTTCTTCCATAAAATTTTCTCTCCTTTTATATCTAGTATACAAGGTAATGAGCCCCTTGTGATGGCTATATTTCCATATTTAACATTATTCTTATTATTTTTCAAAACTAAAATTTATTTTGTTACCTTCCAATATTAATTTGGCACTGAATATATTTCCTTTTTTAGATTTAAATCCCGAAATTACATCTGTGCTGCCAGTTTGTATAAGCTTTTGAACCTGCTGCCTAGGTATTTTAACCCCACAAATTTCTCCTATAAAAAAGTTACAGCCCTCTTGCCATTTATTGCATCCATAACCCTTTTTATTTCTAACTATATGTCCATTGTGACAAAAGGGGCATATACCCAATACCTGTTGAACTTTTTCTTTATCTAATTTTAAATCATTGTCCTGTAAAACTCTCCCAAAGAGCCTTTCGCCTTCTATTACTCTACTTCCCTTTAATACCTTTTCTACATTGCCTCGTATGTAGTTCTCTAATTTATCCATAAATTCCTTTGGCTGAATTTCTTTTTCTGCCACCATACCTAACCCCTTTTCCCAACTAGCAGTAAGCTTAGGGTTCAATAAGGATGGAATGGATTTTTTTATAACTTCGTATATCATTTCTCCCTTAACTGTTGGAGTTACCACCTGGGTCTTATTATTGGTTCTTATATATTCTATTCTATTTAGCTTTTTCAGTATTTCAGCTCTAGTGGCACTGGTACCTATACCACTGCCCTTTATCTGCTCTCTAAGTTCTTCATCTTCTATTAGTTTACCTGCATTCTCCATGGCTATTATCATGGTTCCTGATGTATATCTTTTAGGCGGAGAGGTTTTTCCCTCTTTAATATCCATGGCATCTACAGTTACTTCTTCACCTTTTTTTAAGTTTTTAAAAAACTCCGGGGAAATAGTATTTTTATTTTCTTTTTCTTCCCCTAAAACCTCTAAGTATCCCTTAGAAGTACAGGTTTTTGCATTGGTAAAAAACCTCTCATCTCCTACTTTAGTTGTAAGAGAAAACTTTGTATACTTGGCATTAGGATAAAATATGGCTAAAAATCTTCTAAGTACTAATTTATAAACATCCTTCTCTAAAGGTTTTAATGTATTATAGTTTTCAAAACCTTCTCCTGTAGGAATAATAGCATAGTGATCTGTAATTTTCTTATCATTTACATATTTACTCTTTATAATCTTGCTATTCCACTTTTCTTCCAAAATCTTCTTTGAAAATCCCGCTGCCTCTTCATCCCATTTAAATAAAGTAAGCTTTTTTAGGTTTTTATGAATTTCCTTTGCCACTGCAGTAGATAAAACCCTAGCATCGGTTCTAGGATAGGTTAGAAGCTTCTTTTCATACAAGCTTTGAACTGTGCTAAGAGTCTTGTCCGGATCTATTTTAAACCTTTTAGAACATTCATTTTGAAGTTCTGCTAAGTTAAATAAAAGAGGTGGATTCTTATTTTCAACCTTCTTCTCAACATTTTCAATAAATGCCTTTTTACCTTCCTCTAAACTATTTAAAATTTCCTTTATGAATTTTTCTGCTTCTTCCTTTTCTCTAAAACCAACTTCACTGTATAGCTTAGGGGAACTATAATATTTAGATCCCTCTACTGCTTTCCATTCACCTTCGTAATTTGAATTTTCATCTTTAATTATATTTAATGAAGCTATTATTCTGTAAAAGGGTGTTTCCTTAAATTCTCTAACTTCTCTCTCTCTATCTACTACCATGCCTAAAACACAAGACATTACTCTTCCCACTGCCACTACTGAATTATCTGCATTTATAGAATTGGAAAGGGTTTTTCCATATATAATTGTCAAAAGCCTTGAAAAATTAATTCCAAGTAAGTAATCCTCTTTAGCCCTTAAATAAGCTGAGTCCGCCAATGCATCATATTCCTCTAAAGGCTTTGCTTCTTTTATTCCTCTTTTTATTTCTTCTTCTGTTTGAGAGTCTATCCAAACCCTCTTCTTTTCCTTTTTAGGATTTCCAACCATCATGTCCACTAGCCTATATATGTATTCTCCTTCTCTTCCTGAGTCTGTACACACATATATTTTTTCTATATCTTCTCTTAAAATAAGTTCCTTAACTATCTCAAATTGTTTTGCCACCGCAGGAATTATTTCGTATTTGTATTCCTCAGGTAAAAAAGGCAATGTATTCAAAGACCATCTTTTAAGCTCTGGATTATAGACTTCTGGATAACTCATGGTAACCATATGACCTACACACCAGGTGAAAACTGCCTTATCACCTTCCCAGTATCCATCTCTCTTATTTCCTTTTACATTTAAAAGTTTTACAAACTCCATGGCCACAGAAGGCTTTTCTGCTACAAATAACGATTTACCCATTAAAAATCCTCGCAATCTAATTAAAGTCCCAAATTTATATTATCTTCCTTATGTTCTATTCTCTTATTTATATTATTTATTATTTCATCTGGATATCCTAAATACTCAAGTATCTTAATTGCATTTCTAGTAGGTGATATCCCTTCTCTTATTTTATATTCAAAATTCAACCCTTCTTTAGTTACATTTTCAGTAAAGTAATAGTTGTAATAGGTTTCCTTTACCATATTGGTTATTTCCAAATCATGAGTAGCCACCATAACCAAACAATTATTTTTAGCTAAATAATCTAAAATCTCTGCAGCTGCATTTACTCTCTCCACAGGATTTGTGCCTCTAAATATCTCATCTATTAATGTAAGTATAGGATATTTATCAAAACCAGAAGAGTTTATTATTCTTTGAAGAGCTTCTGCTTCACCTAAATAATAACTTTTTCCTTCAGTTATATTGTCATTTACACTTATAGAGGTTATAACTCTAAAGAAGCTTCCCCTATATTCCTTACAAATACAAGTATATATTGTTTGAGCAAAGAGAGCATTTATTCCTACAGTTCTCAAAAATGTAGATTTACCAGACATATTTGATCCTGTTATTATTATATTATTGTCCATATTCAAAGAATTACATACAGGATTTTCTATTAATGGGTGACTAACCTCCTTTAATAAAAGCTTATTATCATTATTTACAAAAACAGGTTCTGTATATTCTTTCAAACCTTCTCTATAAGATGCTACAGAAATTAAAGCATCTATTTTACCTATATTTTCATATATTCTTTTTATACTTTCCCTTTGTTTTTCTACTTCCTTAACTACGGAGAAATATGATCTAATTTCCATTAAAAAGAATATATTTATGTAATCTAAAAATACATCTACTCCTTCAGTTCCAGCCATTGCAATAGAGGCAGAACTCTTTATAAGTTTATTACATTTGCCCATCTCTTCCTTTAGAACATTTATCTCTTCAATATTTTTACTACAATTATTTAATGAGGATATATTTTTTGCAGCAGCTAAAACCCTGTACATATACTTTATACAAGAGGTATCTGCTCCTATCCTTCTTTTAACCCTTGAGTGAATAGACAAATTTATAAAATATATACCAAATACTTCCAAAACACCTATAGAAGGATTTTTCTCCACAGCATATATAACCGCTATTAATGCTAATAGGGCAAGCAAATTCAATACTACCTTTAGAACTTTTGAATATTGAAATTCACCATTTAAAAATTCAACAAGGGTAGCCTTTCTATCCCTGCCTAATTTATCTAGGAAAAATCTTATTTTATCCCTTGTATCCTTATTTGTTGTAAAATACTCTATTTTTTCCCCAGTTCTTTTAAGTTTATCCTGGCTAAAACATGGCTTTCTAAGCATATGATAAAGATATTGCTCCCCTGGAGTAGACAGAGTCCTGTCCAATTTTAAAAATACCTTATCCATATCTAAATCTAACCAAGTTTGCTCATCCACATAAAATTCTTCTTTACTTTTTAATACATCATGTAATTTCCTAATATGTTCAAATTTTCTTTTCTTATTAACTTCATTTCCCCAGTTATTACTTAATTCTCTTATTCTTTTATAACTTTTCATTTTTAAACAAAAATAAATACCTAAACATATTAATACCACCGATAAAATTATTCCAATAGCATACAATTTATTAATTCCTATATTTATTATTGAAGTGTATCCTATTACAATTCCCAAAATTATTGAAATCATTGAAAGTAATCTAAATACATTTTCCTTTGTTCCTTTATTAGTACCGTTTACCATAAAGCACCTCCCCAATGTATATAATATATATTATATATCAAAATCACTTGTTTGTGGCGAAACGGTGGCAAAATAAAAAACACCAAGTTCAAAACCTAGTGTTTCAAATGTGCGACTAAACCGATAAGCCGAGTTCTGTCGTGAACAGTCATCTATCTAGGCCTATTGTTACCAATAGGCTCAAGCGATCTTACCCGGAGACAGAGCGGGCAACTCCATATGTCTCTCTATTCGATCTTGCTCCAAGTGGGGTTTACATAGCCGCAAAGTCGCCATTGCGCTGGTGAGCTCTTACCTCGCCTTTCCACCCTTGCCAGGCAGCTAAGCTGCACTCATGAAGTAAACTTCATTCTGGCGGTATATCTCTGTTGCACTTTCCTTCAGGTCACCCTGACTGGGGGTTACCCAGCACCCTGCCCTACGGAGCCCGGACTTTCCTCTCCCAGATACTATCTGGCAGCGACTGTCTAGCTTACTCGCAAATATTATATTATCACAGTAAAAAAATTAAATCAAGTTATTTTTAAATGTATCAGAGATTTAGCACCTAAATTCCAGTAAAAATTTTATTTTTACTGGAATTGTATCTTTTTACATTTACTTAAAGGGCTGGTAAGCCCGCAGACCGATAGGTCGCAAAAATAGATACACTTACCCCTA
>NZ_CABDWS010000001.1 GCF_901447495.1 Haloimpatiens lingqiaonensis | reverse complement strand
CGTATATAATGTCGAAAAAGATTAATTTTTTTTAATTTGACTAAAATTCATATTCTTATTGAAAAATATTCTATAATTTAATATAATGAAATAAATATGGAAATTAAAGAGAATTTATATTTAAAATAGAGTAAAAACATAAATAAGAACAAATAATTGTTAAAAAAATATGTATAAATGTGTTTAAACATATTTAAAAGGAAACTAAGATACATATACTTATGTGGGCACTTTGTATATGTGGAGTTTATAGTGCAACCGGCCTTTGATTGTAAGGGCCTTTTTTTTGTTAAAAAAATAAATTTATGATTATGGTTAAGAAATAAGTAAAGATAATTGATTTATTAAATATTATAAGTATATTGAAGCATATTACAATATATGGTATAATACTATATATTGTAAGAAAATGTAAAAAACAATCAAGCAGGAGAATATAATGAAGAAAAAATTAGGAGATTTACTTTTACAACAGGGTAAAATTAATGTAGAACAACTAAAAAAAGCCTTAGAAAAGCAAAAGGGAACTGGTAAAAGATTAGGTGAAATATTTATAGAAGAAAACATAGTTACAGGGGAAGACATAATAAATACATTAGAAGAGCAGCTGGGAATTGCTAGGGTATATATAGATTCAATTAATATTGATGAAGAATGCATAAAAATGGTGCCAGAAAATATAGCATTAAAATATAATTTAATTCCCATTGGTATTGACAATGAAAAGATAAAAGTTGCCATGTCTGATCCTTTAAACATATTTGCCATAGATGATGTAAGGTTATCTTCCACTCGTGAAGTAGAAACATACATAGCTGGAGATGAGGAAATAAAGAAAGCTATAAACAAGTACTATTCTAGTCAATATATTAAAAAAGCTGCGGAAGATTTGTCTAAACAACAAAACATTTTACCTAAAGTGCAAGAAGACACTATGAAAATAGATAATATAAAGAATGCTCCAGCAGTTAGATTAGTGGATTCTGTTATAAATAATGCGGTAAAGATGAAGGCAAGTGACATACATATAGAACCTTTTGAAGAATACGTAAGAGTAAGATATAGAGTAGATGGTATATTACAGGAAGTTTTTAGATATAATAGAGACATTTTCAATGCTTTCATCACTCGTATAAAGATACTTTCAGATTTAAATATTGCAGAAAAAAGAATACCACAGGATGGAAGAATTTTAACAACAGTTGAGGACAAGCCCATAGATCTAAGAGTATCTACTCTACCTACGGTTTATGGTGAAAAGGCAGTTCTAAGAATACTAGATAGAAGTAATTTTTTAATTCGTAAAGAGCAATTGGGTATGAGCCCAGAAGATGTAAAAAAAATAGAAAGAATGATAAATAGCCCATATGGGATTATATTGGTTACAGGTCCAACAGGTAGCGGAAAGTCCACTACTTTGTATGCTTTGCTCAATGGCATAAATAGCAAGGGCAAAAACATAATAACTGTAGAAGACCCAGTGGAATATATGCTAGAAGGAGTTAATCAAGTAAATGTAAATCCTAAGGTAGGACTTACCTTTGCTTCTTCTCTTAGATCCATATTGAGACAAGATCCGGATATAGTTATGATAGGTGAGATAAGGGACAAGGAAACTGCAGAAATATCTATTAGGGCGGCTATAACAGGGCATTTAATGCTTAGTACAATTCATACTAATGATGCGCCTTCTTCTGTCATAAGACTTATAGATATGGGTATTGAACCTTACTTAGTTGCAACTTCCTTATCAGGAGTAATATCTCAAAGGCTTGTAAGGAAAATATGTCCTCATTGCAAAGAAAAGTATGAAGCTAATGTTTTGGAAAAAAGTATACTGGATATTAAGGAACAAAAGAATTTAGAATTATTTAAAGGGACAGGCTGTACTTATTGTAATGGCAGTGGATATATAGGCAGAATTGGTGTATATGAAATAATGGAAATTACAAAAGAACATAGAGAATATATGGTTAAAAGTATTGATGCTGATGGATTAAGAGAAATTAGCATAGAAAAGGGTATGAAAACTTTAAGAAATTCATGCAGGGAACTGGTTTTACAGGGAATAACCACTGTAGATGAACTTTTAAGCATAAGCTTTTTAAAAGATTAAAGAAAAAGAGGTGTGTTTATGCCTACCTATAAATATAAAGTAATGAATAGTGAAGGTAAAAAACTTGAGGGCAGTTTTAAAGGTGCTAATAGAAATGAAGTATTAGCAATGATTCAAGATAATAATTACTATCCCATAAGTATAGAAGAAATATCTGAAATAAGTGAAAAAGATGTATTTGAAAATTTCAAGAAAGTAAGTACTAGAGATTTATATATATTTTGCAGGCAATTCCATACTATGATAAATGCAGGAGCAAATATAGCTACTTGTATAAATACTTTAAAAATGCAAAGTTCCAATGTTTTAATGAGAAAAGCTCTTAATCAGGTATATGAAGACATACAAAAGGGTATAACTCTATCCGAGGCCTTGAAAAAAAAGGAAGATATATTTCCTGAGCTTTTGATAAATATGGTGGAAACAGGGGAGGCCAGTGGTAAGTTAGATCTAATAATGGAAAGAATGGCAGCTCATTATGAGAGAGAAAACAAAATAAATAATAAAATTAAAAATGCCATGATATATCCTATAATATTATGCGTTTTATCCATAGGCATAGTAACTTTTTTAGTAACTTTTATAATGCCCATATTTATAGACATGTTTCAGGGGAGTGGAGTGCCACTGCCTCTCCCAACTAGAATTTCTTTAGCCATAAGTTCAGGTATAAGAAAAAATTGGTATATAATAATAGCGGTAATTGCTATGATAGTTTTCATAGTAAAGACTTATTCAAAAAGTGAAAATGGAAAGTTGTTTTTTCATAATTTAAAATTAAAGAACTTTCTAACTAAGGACATGAATACCAAGATAATAACTGCTAGATTTACAAGAACATTGTCCACATTGCTATACAGTGGTATACCTTTAATTCAATCAATAGAAATCACTGCTAAAGTTTTAGGAAATAAAGTGGTGGAAAATAGGATGGAAGAGGTTAAAAACAGAGTTGTAAAAGGGGAAAACTTATCCGATTCCTTAAAGGAAGTTAAACTATTTCCCCCAATGCTTATGTCCATGATAAAAATAGGTGAAGAGTCTGGAGCATTAGATGATATATTGGATAAAACCGCCAACTTTTATGATGAGGAACTAGATGCAGCTCTAAAGAGAATGACAGCTATGATGGAACCTTTAATGATTTTAATAATGGGCGTAATAATTGGATTTATAGTTATATCCATGATGATGCCAATGTTCGATGTATTTAACACTATACCAACTTAAAAAGTAGTAAAGTTAATAAAAAGAGTTATCTCTTGTCTAATAGCTAAAACTCATATCTCTTATAGGGTTAGGGGGAAGAGCAGTAAGACTTTGGATAATTTCTTATAAGAATAATAAAAATAATAAATTAAGGAGGTATCTCATATGGAGATAACAACAAATTTAAAAAAATCAAAAAAGAAAGGTTTTACATTAATTGAACTTATAATAGTAATTGCTATTATAGGAATAATAGCTTTAATTGCTATACCTAAGTTTGGAAATGCTCAAAAGGATGCAAAAATAAAGGCGGATATAGCTAGTGCTAAAACTATAGCAGATGTTACATCTGTATTAGTTACAAAAGGAGATATTACAGTACCTACTACTACAGATTTAGAAATCAGTAAAACAGCTACTGATGATGCAGAGAAAATAGTAAAAGAACTTCAAAGTGTACCAGAACTTAAAGTCGCTAAAGACAAAAAATTTAAAGTGAAAATAGATAAAGATGGAAACGTAACTGTATTTGCAGATACTGTAGAATTGTATCCAAATCCTGCTACAAGTTATGGTAAATAATCCATAAACATTTTAACCATGCAATTTTGATTTAAGCTTTTACTTAAATCAAAATTGCACTTTTTAAAAATATTATGAGACTTTAGGAGAAAAAATGAAAGAAAAATATAAATGGCTAAGAGATGAGATTTTAATAATCAATTTTTTGATGCCATTACTAATTATTGAAACCAGGCTGAAGTACATAAATATACTGTTTGTATTTATATATTTGGTAAGCCTCATTCTTTTATTTAAACTAAATTACTGTTATATAAAATTACAAAACTATATATTGTTGAATATTGTATGTTTTATGCCATTTATTATAGTTTATATCAATTATGATGTTTTTTCACAGGGTAAATTTGAATACATGTTGTTTATGATATTTTCTTTATTACTCATATACTTTTTTAGGCTAAAAAAAGTTAAACCTAAAAGGGTGGAAAAATTAATTTTTGTTTTTGCAATAATAATAGTATTATCCACTATATTTTCTGTATCACCAAGCAGAGCTATAACTGGACATCACAGAAGATTTGAAGGAATGATATCACTAATTAGTTATTTAATATTATTTTATTTTTCTTTTAATTATGGAGAATTTAAAGATCATTATATTAAGTTATTTGCTCTAAGCTCCAGCATTATGGGTTTGTATGGCATATTTCAATATTTTAACTTAAAAGAATTAATCCTTCATGGAGTTTTTCAGTGGGGGTATGGAGCTTATGCAACCATTGGCAATAGAAACTTTTTAGGCAGTTACATAACTTTATTTTTACCCATAAATATATTTTTGTATATTAAATACCAAAAAAAGATGTACTTAGCTTGGAGTTGCATTTTATTTTTATGTATGCTTTGTACTTTTACTAGAAGCGCATGGTTAGCTTTTGTTGTATATTCTATAGTACTTATAAAGTTTATAAAAAACAATAAAAAGCATTTAAAAAAGTGTATTAAAATTTATGTAGTTTTTATAATTATAAGTTTAAGTTTTAATGGAATTACCCAAGGGGCATTATTTAATAGGCAATTATCCATAATTAAGGATGCCAACAATGTAATAATGGAAGAAAATGCTGATAGATCAGGTTCAGGAAGAATATTTATATGGAAGAGGGCTGTGAAGCTAATACCAGATAGACCTTTACTTGGTAGTGGACCTGATACTTTTGATTTAGTTTTTATGAAGAGATTTGGTAAAGAGTGCGGAATGAATCATCATTATGATAAAGCCCATAATGAATACTTACAGATAGCTGTAACGGAAGGGATTCCAGCTTTGGTATTATATTTAATAATAGTTATAAGTATAGTTAAGGGGGCTTATAGCAGAGCAAAAATAGAAGAAGAAATGATTCCTATAGTGCTTTCACTTATTGGATATCTAACACAAGCTTTTTTCAATATAAGTGTTGTAGCAGTAGCACCAATTTATTGGATATTATTGGGATATGCGGCAGGAATAATATTTAAAAACAAAAAAATTATATATGACTAAATATCGGAGGTGATACCTTGCTTAAAGATATGTTCACAAGCAATATTTTATCCATAGATGTAGGAGCAAAAAATATAAAAATATTGGATTTGAAAATAAATAAAAAAAATATTTGTGTAAGTAATGCTTTTTCTATAAACACACCAGAAAATTCTTATAATGATGGTGAAATAACTGATATCGGAAGAGTTAAAGAGGTATTAGAAAAGAATTTGGAACTTAGAAATATTAAAACTAAAAAGGCAGTATTTACATCAAAAGGTACTTCCATTATAACAAGAGAAATTTTGGTGCCTGCTGCCAATGAAAAGGATATGGAAGCTATTATAAAGTTCCAGATAGAAAGATATCTTCCTATAATGTCGGAAGATTATATTATTCAACATAAATTAATAAGTAGTTTTAAGGAAAATGATGTGGAAAAATCCAGGGTAAATGTGGTGGCATATCCTAAAAGTATTGTGCAGGGATATTTAGCTTTATGCAAGGAGTTAAAACTTACACCTTTGGCTTTAGACATAAATAGTAATAGTATATGCAAACTTTTTTATTCAACATGTAATATTAATGAAAAACAATATGAAAAAGAAAAATCCATTGCATTTATAGATATAGGCAGCGAATACTCAGAAATAAATGTACTTAAAAATAATAATGTAGAATTTTCAAGGCTTATATCCATGGGCAGTTCATATATAGATATAAATATATCAAAGAATTTATTTTTATCAGAGGAAGAAGGAGAAGAAAAAAAGTTAAGTATTTTAGATTTAGGAGAAGAAAAGGAAAAGGGATCTCTTGAAGAATCCATAAACAAAATAGGTAAGCTATGGGCAGATAATCTTACATTAGAAATAGATAAAATAATACAGTATTATAGAAAGAAAAATTCTGGGGATACCATAGAAGAAATATTTATATATGGTGGAGGAGCAAAGCTAAAAGGAATAGAAGAGTATATGAGTAAAAGTTTGGGTATTGAGGTTAATTTAATAAGAAGTATGGCTAATTTGAATGTGGACAAACATCAAGAAAATATAATGGAATATCTAAATGCTGCTGGTGCAGCTATTAGACTTTAAATGGGGGGTTAAAATGAAAGATTTTAACTTTTTTCAAGTAGAATCCTATGATGAAAAGGAAAAAAGCAATAAGAAAAATTATATATTAGCTACAGCTGGAATTTTAGTTTTTTTTATGGTTTTGACATCTGGATATAAATTAATTAGGACTTTTAAATTAAATAAAGAAATAAAAGCTATGGAAAGTTATATAAATTCCAAAGAAAACATTGAAAAACTAAAGGAAGCTGAAAGACAACAGGATAAATTAAAGATTTTAGAACAATATAAGCAAAAAGTTTCCCCTATTGCTGATTTTATTGAAAGTTCTGGAAATATAAATAGCTATTTAATAAATAATATTTATATTTCAATACCAAAGGATGTGTATTTTAAAAGCATAAATATGGATAATAACAATATTCAAATACAAGGTCAGGGAAGTAGAAGAGAGGATATTGCTGAGTTTCAATATAATTTAAAAGATACAAATTTATTTAAAAATATATTTGTGTCAAATATAAGCCAATCAGAAGGCGGAAAGTATATTTTCAATTTAAAATGCACATTAAAGGATGTGGGTATTGATGAAAATAAGTAAAAGAGAACAATTGCTTTTGAGTATTTTAGTGATTTTGCTTGTGGCATTTGCATATTATAAATTGGTTCTTGTAAAACAAAACGAAAAAATTAATTCTCTTGTGAGCCAAAGAAATAATTGTGAAGAAAAAATGTATAAAATAAAAAATAAGATAGCTACTCAGCCAAAGATTAAAAGCGATATTAAAAAGACAAATTCTAAAATAATGGAAGACTTGAGAAATATTTTCCCTGAAATAGAACAGGAAAGAATAATAATAGCTATAAATAAGCTTTTAAGTGATTCTAGCTTAACAGGAAATGTAATAAATTTTACTGAGCCTAAACTAACTAAACTATCAGGAGAAGACAATGAAGGGAAAAAAGAAGATAAAGTATCAACTTCCGATGAATTATCAAATTTAGTGGAAAAATATAAGGATATTAATGATGAAGAAAATAAGAAGGTAGAAAATAAAAATATAGTTAGGGAAAATAAGAAAATTCCAAATGGCGAAGCACAAAAAATGAGCATTAACATAAGCTTTAAAGGAAATCATCCAGCTTTAATAAATTTTATAAAATCAGTTGAAGGTTTTAATAAGAAAATAGTAATATCTAAAATAAACATAAATACTTCAGATGGAAATAATTTATCTGGAACTTTAACATTGGATATTTACGGAATACCTCAATTTAATAAAGAGGAATATGTTCCATATGATTTCGATGTACCTCATGGTAAGAATGATCCTTTTGCAGGAGGAATAATTGCTAAAGATACTGTAAGTGAGCCTAAAAAAGAAACATATGATTTCTTAATGAGTGTGAGGGCAGAAACCTCAGATTTGCCAACGGTTATATTAGGAGAAGCAAAAGATCAGAATGAAAAAACCTATGTGTATGGGGATAAAAATGATGTAGAGCAGGTATCCATGGAGCTTTGGGAAAAAGCTGGACAGTATTACTATAGGTATAAAACCTCAAGGGATAAGTATCCAATGAATTATGAGGCTGGTTCAAAATTAGAACCTCAGGGGAATGAAATAAATATAAAAGTATATTCAAATCCTAGAAAATCTAATGGAGACATGGCCGGAGTTAATTTTAAGATTAATAATAAAACAAATTTAAATTTAAATATAGTGGTGGAAAATGACGATAAAGTTGCCCCAAGAGTTAATGTTATAAAAGAAGGTGGCAATATCAATATAAGATAAATAAAGTTACTAGTTTTACTTGGAGTTTTTTAATGGCAAAAGGAATAGATAGATTGGGGGAATTATACATGAAAATGGCAATGAAAAAGAAAAGTGGACTTACATTAATTGAAGTAATTATAAGCTTAGCCATACTAGGCATAATAATTACCCCTTTTTTGTCTATGGGATTATCTACTGTAAATTTAGGTGAAAAATCTAAAGAAAAACAGCAAGCGCTTGTTATAGCACAAGAGTATATGGAAAAGATAAAATCTCCAGAATTTAAAATTAGTGAACTGGATGCTAAAGAAGCCTCAGAGGGTATTTCACAGAAGATAAGGAGAAACGGTAAAGAATATTTAGTTAAATATAAAATAGAAACTTTAAAACAAGAGAAAAAGATAGAAAATATTAATTTTCAATATATATTGGAAGTAGGAGAGAACGTAAAAGTTTATAAAAAAAATGGAGAAGAAAAAACTTTATTGAATGAAATAGGGAGTTTATATGATGAAGCTGATAAACTAGTTATACAGAAAAAAAATAATGAAATTGTTTTTGTAATAGATACAAATGATGGTAGAGATGATACAATTAAGGTGGAAGATAATATAAATGATTTAGAAACTTTAAATATATGGATACATAACATTAGTGATAATAAAATTAATTTGGATATAAAAAATTACCAAGGTGAACTGAATTTATATATGGATTCACAGGAATTTTATAATATAAATAGCAGCTTAGGAAAGATAAATTATATTTTTAATTACAGTGAAAATGGTGAAGAAGCTTATGGAAATTTATTTAAGGTAAATATTACTGTAAGTAAAAATAATTTTAAAGGCAATGAGGAGATTCTTCAAACCCTAGAAGGATATAAGAGGTATTGATGGAGGTGGACATATGTTAAAAAAGAAAAAGGGATCTACCCTGTACATGGTGCTAATAATAATGTCCATACTTTTTGTATTTGGTACTGCCATGTTTACATTAGCCTTATCCACTAATAATACCAGGTATTTAAAAAGTGATATTAAGGGAAATCTTTATGGAGCAGAATCAGGACTGGACATAGCTTATAGTATAGTAAATGAACATGTAAATATGGCTACAAAAGAAGCAAATGAAGAAGTAGAAAAATATATGCAGGATTTTATTGAAAAGGAACTGATTAAAGCAAGAGAGGAAGGTTCAAGCCCCTATATAAATAAGGATTTTAGCTTAAATACAGGAGAATTATTTAAAGAGCAAGATAGGGTATTTAAAGAAAAATATAAAATAGCCCTATTAAGAGAAAAGGTTTCAGAAGATAAAAAGGGAAAAATATCTCTATTGGAAGATTTAGAGGATTTAGACCAGTATAAAGCTATTATAGGAAAAACAAAAAAAGAACAGGAGATACCTGTGGTTACAGTAGAAAATAAAGATGAAATAGAAACACATATAGATGATTTTTTAAAGGATAGTTCCAAAAATATTTTGGATTTAAGCCTTAAATCAGATTTTAATCATAAGGGAATTACGAAAGCTGTTAGTTGTAATTTTGCCATAGGTATACCTAAGTATAGTGGAAGTAAAATAGGTTCTAACACCGTTAAAATTCAAAATAATGCTGCATGGTCAAAGGCAATAAATGTGGGCGGAAATATGCATGTTAAAGATGAAACTACAATAGATGGTGATATTTATGTAGGAAAGAATTTGGAAATACAGGACAACGGGAATTTAAATGCACAAGGTAAAATAAGTATCTTTGAGGATTTTATTATAAATAGTTCTTCTAAAAATAATGTAGTAGGCAATATATATGGCAGAAATGTGATATTGAGCAAGAATGTTTATGGAGCAGAGCTGAATGTTACTAAAAATGAAAAATTTAATGGCAGTTTATATACAAAGGATGACTTGGAGATTAATGGAGAAAGTTGCAAGGTATTTATAGAAGGAGATTATTACGGACTAGAAGATAGGCAAGATGCTGGAAAACCAGATTATTACGGACTAGAAAATGGGCAAGATGCTGGTAAACCAGATAAGTCTAGCTGTATTATAATAAATTCAGAGGATATAAGAGATGAGAAAGAAAATGATGTGAGACTTAACATAGGGGGAACAGCATATATTTTAGGAACTTCTTATATTAAAACCTCTCCCCTATATCAAACAGGTGAGTCTCTATCTATAAAGGGAAATTATTTAGCATACACATATCCTCTTACGGATGCATACACATCCAATGAAAATAGAAACTTAAAAGATGTACAGTTTAAGTACTATAGTCCATTGGCATTGGCAGATACTTTTAGGAATGGAATGAAATTAACTTCTAGGGATAAAAGTGAGTATTTTCAGCAATATCATAATCAGTATAAAGACAAAGAAGAATATAAAGAAAATCAATCTATTCTTAGCAAGGTTAAGCTTGGAGGATATTTCACTGCAGGGGCAGTGGTTTCTAATGGGAAGGTTGGAGCAGGAAGTTATAATGTTTCTGGGGAAGAAAAGATTATAGAAGCTAAAAAGGAATATATAACTGAAGTGCTCAATATGGGGGATAAGCTAAAGGACTATGACCATGAAGTAACTATTCAGAGTGATAAACTAAAAAGCTTAGATGATTATAAGAATAATTTTAAGTCAATGGACAGGCAATATAAGGATGGTAGTAGAATATTAGTAGTTCAAGGGGATTATTCTTTGTCTAAAGATAAGGACTTTAAAAAAGGAATACTTATTGTTAAAGGAGACCTAAATATTGACCAAGACGTAGATTTTACTGGAACAATAATAGTTACCGGAAACTTAAATTTATCAAAGAATTGTAAGATAACTTATAATGAGGCTTTAGTAAAAAAGCTTATAGCGGACAATTATAGTGAGTTTAAAGATATTTTTCCTGAAGAGGAAAATGGCCAATATTCTTATGTGAATATAAATCCTACATGGAATAAGGGCAATGCATTTATTAGAGAAAAGATAATAAAGGTTTCAAAGTGGAAGATACTTAAATAGAAATTAGGTGTTTATATGAATAAAAAAGGGTTTACTCTAGTAGAAACTTTAATAACCACTGCTATATTTTTAATAGTCCTTTCAATTTTGTATACTTTCTTCAATGCAAATTATAAAAATTACAGTAGCACAGAAGCAGAAATAAATTTGCAAGAAGAAGGAGATAGGGCTATAGAAAAAATAACTGAAAAGGCTATGCAATGCAGTAAGATATTGCAGGTAGTAGATGAAAATGATGTAACTGTATATGATCATAATGATGGAATTGGTGAGATAGAAAAAAAGGATATTATTTCAATTAAAAGCATAAAAATAGATAATGTATTTGAAGAAAGTAAATATTATAAATTTTATCTAAAGGAAAATAAATTATATATGAGTACTGACGATACACATACGGGAATTTTAATAGCAGAAGGGATAGAAAAACTTCTAATAAAACCAGCAGGAAATGAGGGCTATTTTCAAGGAAATAAAGGTATGTATGTTAAATTACAGCTATCTACAGGAAGAAAGAACGGTTTAAAAAAGGTAGTGGAAACAGAAATATATTTTAGAAACTAAAATTAAAAGGAAGGGAGTGAAAGTTTTGAAAAAAAGATTATTTGCTCTATTTACTTTAATATTATTTACTTTGAGTTTGTTTTTGCCTTCTCATAAGGCTTTTTCAGAAGATAATATCAAAGATTCATATAAGGAAAAATTGACTAATAAATTAATTTATGAGAAAAAAGCAGAAGTTTTGCAAAAAACCAATCCACAAGAATTTAAGATAACTATTACATTGAATTTAAAAAAAGGTAGTAATGAAACTAATTTTCAAAATTATATATTTGAAGATAAAATAAATTATGATTATTTTCAAATAGTTCCAGGAACTTTAGCCATTGAATATCCTAATGATTCATCTAAGGGGAAAATAAGTTTTGACTATGAGACCAATACGATAATAGGTGATTTTAGAAAACTTCAAAATAACTTTCAAAAGATAATAATTATTTATAATATAAGATTAAAGGATGGTTTGATTATAAAGGAAGATCAAGAAGTGCCTGTAAGTAAAGATACGAAGTTAACTTGTGATGTCAAAAATGAAGAAAAAATAACTATAGATTTAGATTGTTCACTAAAAATACAAATAAAAGATAACACACTTAAGGATTTATTAACATTAACGCAAAAAAGTGAAAAGAAAGAGTATAAATTAAATGAGGAATTTAATTTGAATTATTCTATAACCCCAAGAGAAATAAAGAGCAGTGAAGTAAGTGGTTTGATTTCAAAACCTAAAGATGTGGTTTTGATGGTGGATACTTCTGGAAGTATGGCTTGGGATTTATATGGAAATGAATTTTATAATTACAGTAATAAAGATAAAATTACTAACATAAGAAGTATAGGAATTTTTAAAGAGTTTTTAGAAAAAAATAAATACAATAGTGAGGATGTAAATAAGATTTTATCAGATATTATATATTTAGAAAGTAATAAATACCTGTGGTATGATGAAGAATATAGTAAGTGGGTAGGTGTGCTAAATTTTGACTTATTATATGATGAGCCAAGTCAGCATTCATGGAGATATTATTCTAAATATTATAGAGAGTGGTATGAAATAGGATATGATATTAATACAATAAGTAGAGTTAAAAGAATTCAAGATTACTATAAAAAATTTAATTTTGATAAATCTAGATTGGATATAGTTAAAGAAGCATTATATAAATTTCTAGATAGTTTTAAGGATAAGTCTTATGGTGAAGAAGTAAATATAGTACTAAACACTTTTTCTTCGGATATTAATGAAAAATATCTAACTATAAAACTAGGTTCAGATGAAACTAAAAATATTAAGGCTATCGAGAAAGCTAAGAAATGGATAAGTGGTTTAAATCCACAGGAAGGTACTAATATAGGTGCTGCTTTAGAGGAAGGACAACGTATATTAAAAAGTTATCAAAAGGATGATTCGAAAACCTACGAACAATATTTAGTTATGCTTACAGATGGAGTACCGGAAGAAGATATTAGGCAACAAGGGTATTATGAGCCTATAAAAGGTTTTTCAATTGGTAAAAACCATGCTATCACTGCGGCTAATAATATAGCCAAGAATTCGCCAAATATCAATAATTATTTATTAGGTTTTTCAAAGGATTCACCGTTAGAACAACTACAAAGTATAGCATCTGAGTATAATGATTATAACTTATCTAATATAATAAAAAAAGTAACTGGTAATAATAGAGAATCAATTTTAAAATCAGTAAATAAAGAATTTGCAAAATATAAAAAGGAAAATGGTGAGTTGCCTAATTTTAATATAAAACAGGCTTTAAAGGCAGAGGATATAAAGGAGGTTTATGCTAAGATAGCAGAAGATATAAATGCAGATTTAACTCTTAAAAATTTAAAGTTTGAGTTTCAATTACCAACTGGATTGGAGGCGGTAGAATTGCCTAATGGATTCCAGTACAGTGACGGCAAAATAATAGGAAGCTTAGATAATGTAAAGTACACTTTAAAAAATGGACAATATGTGGCGGAAAAAATGGATTTTAATATTAAAGTAAAGGGAATAAATCCAGGAAAAATAGATTTAGAAAATAAAGCAAAATTAATTTATAAAGATATATATGATAGGAATAAAGAAGAATTTTTTAAGGGCTTAAATAGTGTTGAAATAAAATCTTATAGCAGTGTAATTTCCATAATAAATCATGGTTTATTTTTAGAAAATACAGATATATTTTTAGAAAATACAGATATAGAAAAAAAACCAAATGTATCCATAGCCAATAAAATAAAATCTAATTTTGGAGTTAAAATAGAATCTAATGTATATGAAGCCTTTTCTATGGATATAGTTGTAAATAGTGATGTAAGTAATTTGAGCAGTCAGGAACAAATATTAGTAGATAAAAAAGATATAGCTATTTACAGAATAGAAAATGGAGTTTTAAAGGGAATGCCGCTAGAAAATATTGCAGGTCTAGAAGTTAAAAAAATTGGAGAAAAAACCAAAATAACTTTTACAAACTTTAAACTTCAGCCAGGAGAATACATTATATCTTATAAGGTATATCCTAGGTTAAAAGATTCATCTAATAATGTATCTATAGTCAATGATGCTATTTGTAATGTAGATAATAATAAAAAGATAAATCAGATACTAAATATAATTATACAACCATTACCAGACTTAGATTAATTTTAGAATATCGTATGGGATGCTGTCCTATACGATATTCTATATTATAATAAGTATAAAATTTATCCGATGACTACCTGCCGTAACACTCCCACTTCTAACAAAGTGGGAGATAACGGCAGCTACGTCCCTGGATAACAATCTCTAACCTTCAGTTGGAGTAAAAACTCCATCTGAAGCTAAGAGCTCTGTTTATAATTTATTTGGTAAAATTTTTTACCCTTGTGGTGGAGGATGTAAGGGTTTTACGTTATACCTTGACTATAATTTGTAATATTTTAATCCTATTTATGTGTGGTGTAGTAGCTGATAAGTTTATGGATAAGTATTGGAGGGAAGACTATGAACTACATTTTAATTTTCATTTTAGGCTTATTGTTTGGAAGCTTTTTTAATGTTTGTATATACAGAATTCCTAGAGAGGAGTCCATTGTATTTCCACCTTCTCACTGCACTAATTGTGGTAATAAACTTAAGCCATTAGATTTAATTCCAGTGATAAGTTATTTGTTTTTGAAGGGGAGATGCCGATATTGTGGGGAAAAAATATCTATAAGGTATCCTATGATTGAATTATTTACCGCATTAATATGGCTTAGTATATATGTGGTTTATGGGAACTCTATTTTCACCATTAAATATATTTTTTTATTTAACTGTATTTTAATTATAGGTATGATAGATTATGACACTCAGGAAGTTTATTTTTCTACTTCTTTAGTAGGCATAATAGGCGGAATTATATTTATTATTATAGAGATTTTTATGTATAAAACCATAGCCATGCCCTATGGATATATATTAAAGGATTATATTTTGGGAGGGTTAATTCCAGCTTCAATAATTGCAATAATAGCTTTTTTAACTAAGGGTATGGGCTGGGGTGATGTGGAGATAATGTTTATGTGCGGCTTATTTTTAGGCATAAAGAAAGCTTTATTATTAATGGTTCTTTCCTTTATAATAGGTGGTTCCATAGGTGCTATATTGCTAATTACTAAAAAGAAGGGGAGAAAGGATCCTGTGGCTTTTGTACCATTTATAGCAGTGGCAGCAGTGATAGTCATGCTTTGGGGAGAGAAGCTTATAAACTGGTACTTTTTAGCGTAGTAGAGATGCCATGGGTAAGAACAGGGTAATTTACATAATAATGAAAATAATACTAGAAAGAATTAAATAATAAATGAAAATTAATACTAGAAGGAACTAAGTAATAAAGTAAAAATAATACTAGAAGGAATTGAGTAATATATGTAGAATAAATAAGTAATGCAAAATTTGAGGAGGTACAGAAATGAATAATACGGCTACAAGATTTAGCAATTTACTAGAGAAAAATGGATTTCCTATGCCTATAATAAAAGTACAGGAAGATGGTAATGAAACTATATTTGCTTTTGGTCAAATAATAAAAAATCACAGCGTTAATATAGTAATAGATTTTGATGAAGATAATACTTGTGTAGATTTTAATATATTTGATTTAATTCAATTATCTGATGAAAGCAATACAGCGGGAATTTACAATTTAATAAATAGAATCAATGGATCTTATAGATTCCCTAAATTCTACATAAATGAAGAGGGCTCAGTAGCAGCTCAAATAACAGTGCCTTATGAAAATTCCGTAAGTGAAGAAATGTTATTTGATATGCTTCGTTCTATGATGACTTTCTGCAACAATGTAATGGATGATTTAGAAAAGGCTTCTAAATAGCAATAATAGTGTGGTAGGATGATATGAAAAATCTGACTTTAAATCCGTAAAAAATTATAATTAGGTACTGGGATTGTTAAAATAAGTTTATAGACAGTATCAAATTCTAATTATTTTACTTTATTAAAGCCAGATTTTTTCATTTAACTAGCAAACTAGCCAACTGGAAAACTAGCCAACTAAAAAAAGGGGTGTAACAAAAGTGCTTGTAGAAAATTTATTTAAAAGAGTGGACATGAGTTATTTAATGGAGTATTTTAATAATCAGTACATAGAAATGTTTTGTAAGGAGTGTCCAAATTACGGAAAGGTGTGGACATGTCCTCCCCATAGCTTTGATTTAGAAAAAACTTTAAGAAAGTATAAGACAGCGTATTTAGTAGGGACTTTGATTTATTCGGAAGAGCTTCCAGAGCATATACAGAAGTTAGTAAATAAAAATCCTTATGATATAGAAAAAGCTACAGAAATAATGATGGCGGAAGTCAGAAAAAAACTAGATAGAGAGCTTTTAAAGGTAGAAGGGGAAATACCAAAAAGTAGGGCAGTGTTTTCAGGTAAATGCTTATTTTGCCCAAAGTGCACTAGAGAAGAAAATAAAGAATGCAAAAATCCTAGTATAATGAGAGTATCTCTAGAATCCTTTGGCTTTGACATATGCAGAATATGTAATGAAATTTTAGGAGTAGAGATTGTTTGGGGATTGTATGATTTGCCAACTTATGTAATACTAGTTAGTGTTATATTAAGTGAAGATGAAGATAAGGACTATTCAGATATAGTAGAAAAGCATGTTAATGCTATAGACTTTTCTAGTCGCTAGTTACCAATTATTTAAAGTTTGGTGACAGTTTTTGCTTATTAGTTAGGTACTAGGAAGGGAAGGATGATTTTCTTCCAATATGTTGCGGAAAATTTTTAATTAAATAAAAGAGATAACAAAAAAGCTATAACTGTTTCATTGAATGGAGCAGTTATAGCCTTTTTTAGAGCTTTAAAAATCTTTTATTGGTGATAGCCAGCGAAAAAATAGAAATATCAAAGATTAAATATCAATTAATGTTGAAATTCCTATGGAATTTTTTAAATTTATATTTTTATAAAACTACCTAAGAAGTTTTATCCCTCCCTCTTAATTCAGCCCCAAAACCTAGTACCTAGCACCTAGTACCTAGCACCCAGTACCTAGCACCTAGTCCCCAGCACCTATCATAAATACTAGTAATAAGGTTCTATTTTAAATTCTCAGAAATTACTTTGTCCACAAGTTTTTCATCGGCTACATAAGGTATAGTAATGTGATTTTCACCCTTTGTCTTTAAGTTGTATTCAATACTTGTTTCTACGGCATTTTCATTTCTAGCCCAAGAACGTCTAGCAACACCGCTCATAACGTCCCATGCCATAGCAGATTTAATTATATTATCAATTCTTTGGCTTCCATCTAGAACTAAACCGAAACCGCCGTTTACAGATTTACCTATGCCAACTCCTCCACCATTGTGAAGAGCAACTAGGCTCATACCTCTTGATGCATTTCCAGCAAAGCATTGTACAGCCATATCAGCAGTTATGTTGCTGCCGTCTTTAATATTAGAAGTTTCTCTAAATGGTGAATCAGTACCACTTACGTCATGGTGGTCTCTTCCTATCATAACAGGTCCTATTTCACCATTTCTAACCATTTCATTAAATTTAAGTGCTATTTTCATTCTTCCTTCAGCATCTTGATAAAGAATTCTAGCTTCTGTACCAACAACTAAGCCATTCTTTTCTGCATCCCTTATCCAGATGTAGTTATCTCTGTCTTGTCCACGTCTATTAGGGTCTATACATTCCATAGCAGCATGGTCTGTTTTTACTAAGTCTTCATGGTCATGGCTTAAGCAAACCCATCTAAATGGTCCATATCCATAATCAAATAGCATAGGTCCCATGATATCTTCAACATAAGATGGGAATATAAATCCGTCTTTTTCATCTACACCATTTTTAGATATTTCTTTTGCTCCTGCATCATAAACAGCCTTCATGAAAGAGTTACCATAGTCAAAGAAGTAAGTGCCTCTTTCCACTAGTATTTTTATAAGTCTGAAATGTTCTACTAAAGTTTTGTCTACTAAATCTTTAAATTTATTTCTGTCATTCTTTAAAAGTTCAGTTCTTTCTTCAAAAGAAATACCTTGAGGACAATATCCTCCGTCATAAGCTGCATGACAAGAAGTTTGGTCAGATAATAAATGAATTTTTACATTGTTTTTAACCACATAATCTAGTAAATCAACTATGTTTCCATGATATGCTATAGAAAGAGATTTTTTAGCTTCCATAGCTTCATGAGCCCAATTAAATACTTCAGCTAAATTAGAAGAAGCTTTGTTAACCCAACCTTGGTCAAGTCTTGTTTGAATTCTTGAATAGTCAACTTCAGCAATGATACCAACACCATTAGCTATTTCTACAGCCTTTGGCTGAGCACCACTCATTCCGCCAAGACCAGAGGAAACAAATAAATAACCTTTTAAGTCTCCATCATGAGGAATGCCGAATTTTAGTCTGCCAGCATTTAATAGAGTGTTGAAGGTACCATGAACAATACCTTGAGGTCCTATATACATCCAGCCTCCAGCAGTCATTTGACCATAGTTAGAAACTCCTAGCTGCATAGCAGTGTGCCAATTTTCTTGGTCGTTAAACATGCCTATTAAAAGACCATTAGTTAATATAACTCTTGGTGCTTCTGGTTTTGATTTAAATAGTCCTAGAGGATGACCTGATTCTATAACAAGAGTTTGATCTTCTGTTAATTCCTCTAAGTATTTTTTTATTAATCTGTATTGCATCCAGTTTTGGCATACCTGACCAGTTTCTCCATAGGTAACAAGTTCATAAGGATAAAGAGCAACTTCGAAATCCAAGTTGTTATCTATCATTACCTGGAATGCTTTACCTTCAATACATTTTCCCTTGTAGTCATTTATGGATTTTCCATGAATTCTTCCTTCAGGGCGGAATCTGTATCCGTAAATTCTTCCTCTAGTTAGTAGTTCATTCATGAACTCAGGAGCTAACTTCTCATGATATTTTTCTGGAATATAGCGAAGAGCATTTTTTAGAGCCAATTTCGCTTGGTCCTTTGTAAGAGTAAAGCCTCTATCTGGTGCACGTCTTATGCCTTCAACAAATTGAGGCATTTCTGGAAGTTCTTCCTCAAGCTTAATAGTCATAGCTTTTGAAATATCTAAGTTTGTAATCATTAAAACTCACCCCATACTAATTAATTTTTAACTTAACAATATATATATTCACTAAAAAAGTTCATATTCCTTTTTAAAAATTCAAAATTTTATAGAATTTTAAAAGTTTTCTTTCATATCATTATAAATTTTGCAACAAATTATTGTGTTAAAGTGAAAAAGTGGTATAAAAAAGAGAAAAAAAGAGATGATTTTGTCATCATCTCTTTTAATAAAAGGTGAACTATTACCACTTACTTCGTTGAAGTGGTAGCTTCATTTAAACCTTCCTAACCACAAGGAGAATTTCGCACAATTAAGTTAAACTATAACTACATTTTTACAACCATTATTTATTGCTATTTGGTATAGTTCCTCCATGCATTCCTTAGAAGGAGTGTAGCTATTTATCATTTCTTCTCTAACACCTAATGGTCTGTATTTTATTATTTTATATATTATATTAGGATTTAAAGATGCTATTAAACTGCTGATCATGTGCACATTATGCTTGTTATCTAATAATTCTGGCACCACTACAGTTCTTATTTCATATAGCTTATCTAATTTACTAAGTTCAGTTATATTTTTTAGTACAATATTATTTTCCATAGAAGTGAGCATTTTATGCTCTTCTAATGGGTAAGACTTCAAATCTATCATAGCTTTATCCATAACCTGCAGAAGATTTTTATCCTCATATAAAGGTATGGAACCATTAGTGTCTACAAAACAAGTTAAGCCCAGTTTTTTAACTTCCTTAAATAGAGGAACTAAAAAATCCTTTTGAAGAGTACATTCACCGCCGGAAACCGTTATTCCCTCTATGAAAGGTCTTACTTTTTTAATTTGTAAAAGGATATTTTCTACAGACATCTCTTTTACCTTAGGTGAGGCATTATGAGTACAAGCTTTTAAGCATGCATCACATTTTATGCAAATTTCATCTCTCCAATGTACTTTGTTATCTTTATAATAAAGAGCCCCTTGGGGACAAACATCTATACATTTTCCACAATGGATACATTTATTTATGGTTTCAGGGTTATGGCAATAAAGGCAATTGAAGTTACAACCTTGAAGAAATATAGAGGTTCTATTGCCAGGACCATCCACTGCACTAAAGGGTATTATCCTATTTACTAGGGCTTTATTCATATTTTGTTACCCTTCTTTCAAGAACTCTTTGGTTTTTAACAGCGCCTAATCCTAAAACAACAGTGTCCTGAAGAGCTTGTTCTCCTTTTTCTAACTTTTCTATATCAGATTTTTTAACTAAATATCCAGTGATTCTAATAACATCAGAATCAGAGGAATAAAGGGAGAAGTATCTCATGTTTAAACTAAAAGCGCCTTTTATAATATCTAATATAAACTTAGGATTTCTTTTGGCAGTTTCCTCAAATGGGAATATATCTCCAATACCTGATGGAAAATATTTGTGGAAAGGTGCAGATTGAACTATGTGCTCATGAAGTTCTGGTTCTTCTCCTATAGGTATTCTGCAGCCAGGGGTTATATTTTTATCACTATCTATACCAACTTGAGCGTGAAGTAAATATTTATTTTTGGATTTTTCGCAGTAAGGAGCATTATGCTTAGAAACTTCCTCATTTAATCTTTCTATTATATCTAAGCCTAATTTATTAGCTTCTTCTCCATGACCAAATCTATCTTCTTTTTTATTAGAGGAGATGAAGTTATTTACACACTCTGCAAGACCGAACATTCCAAACATACCAGAGAAGTTTTCTCTAGATATTAAGCCTTCTTTTACAAGGAAGCTACTTTTAAAGAAACCGCTTTCCTCCACAAGAAATTTAACTCTCTTATCCATGTATCTAGTCATTCTGTCCACAGCGTTAGGAAGAATATTATTTAAAAAATCCTCTATACTTGATGCTTTTTTAGCTAGAAAAGCTAAGTTAAGTCTGCACAAAGTATAACTTCCGCCGCCAGTGTAAAGTCCGTTGTAACAGCTTACCACATTGTAATTTTCACCTAGTTCACTAGAAAACATTTCATCATTGGCAAAACTAGGTTTAGCAGTTAAAAGAGCTGTGTTTATACAGTCTATAGCAAAATCCTCTGGAGTGTTTTTATTATATTTAACAGTAATATTAGGAATAGCTGCCTGAAGTTCCCTTTGAACCTTTAATATTATTCTGCCTGCTTTTGAATCTCTTGGGCCAATATTGGCATGACAGAAGGAGTCAGTGATAGTTCTGTCAATGTGAAGTAAGAACATTTTTATAGCTTTATAAGCCTCTTGCTCATCCTTTACATAAGGATCTAATAAATAATCTATATTTCCTAAAGATACAGGAAAGGATGTAATAGATGGCACGTGTTTGTATAGAATAAGTAAATTGTTAACAGCATCCCATATATCATTAGCAGGGGTAAGACCTAAAAATTCACTGCCATTTTTCATGAACTTTTCATAGTCAGGTACAATGTATCTAGGTCTATAAGGTGCATGACCTTCGCCTAAATCACATATAATTCCCTTATCTAAATATTCTTTAGAGTCTTCATCTATGTTTAAAACATTTAAAGAATTTTCTGCAGCCCTTGCTAGGCTTAAAACCTTTTGTTCATAGGTTAAAGTGGTATCCTTTATAATATTTAATATGTTTTCCATAATTTAAATCACCTTTCCTTAGTATATTTATAGTATAAAAATATAAAATTGAGAATAAAGCTCTTTTATAAATCAACCAAAATCTGTAAAATAGAATAGGTAAAAGGTAAAAGGTAAAAGGTAAAAGGTAAAAGGTAAAAGGTAAAAGGTAAAAAGTAAGAAGTAATAGTTAAGGATAAAACTCAAGGAGTTTTTTATAATTAATTTGTGAATAAGTAACAAGAGATAGTAAGAAGTAATAGTTGTGGTGAAAATTCAGCTTTAATGAATTTTTTCAAGTCAATTTAGTTGAATAATTATAGTTTTTTTTACTATGACATTTATTCAATTAAAAATTTTCCGTAATGCAATTAAGGAAAATCTTCCTTACCTCTTACTTTTTACCTCTTACTTCTTACTTACTTCTTATCTACCTTACAAATTTATATTTTAAATTAAGAACATTTATTCATCTAATGTAGAGCTTAAAATTTATGTGTAACTGTTTACACATTTAAGTATAATAACTCATATATAATAATTTATATTAATTACATTTTACAATTTTTAAAGAAAAATATCAATTATAATGTGATAAATTTATACAAAATTCGTCATAAATACTATAGGAATAGCTGAAATAAATATATTAACATATATTGAACACTCATCGGTGAAAATGGTTTTATGTAAAATAATGTGGTATAATTTTAACCAAGAAGACCACACTTTACCGTGAGCAATTGAAGAAAATTTGCTATGGTTCGGATAAGACAAGGAGAAATTTTATTACCAAATTTAATATTTTACCAAATATAAGGAGGAAAATTATGAAAAAAATTATGTGCTTTATATTATGTTCTTTACTTACTATAAGTTTTGCAGGGTGCGGAAAAATTAACGCAAATTCTACTGAAACAGATCAAAAGGAAAAGCCAGCAGTGGCGTCAGAAAAAAAAGATGCTGATAAGGAAGCAGGACAAAAGCAGGAGGATGAAAAAAAACAAACTGCTACAAAGGTTTCTCTATATTTTGTAGATGATCAGGCTATGTATTTGAATAAAGAAGAAGTTGAATTAGATGAAGTTACTCCAGAAACTTTAATCCAAAAGCTAAAGGAAGGTCCAAAGGAAAAAAATCATTATGCTGCAGTGCCAAAGGACCTAGACATAAAGATAAATGTAAAAGAAAAGGTAGCTTATGTGGATTTGGAAAAGGATGTAGCTAAAAAGCTAAATGGTGGATCTACTGGAGAGAGTATGTTTATTTACTCCATAGTTAACACATTAACTTTAAACAAGGATTTAGGAATAAGTGAAGTTAAATTTTTGATAGAAGGAAAAGATACAGAAAGTATTAATGGACATATGGATACTAGTGGTAAATTTAAGGCTAATGAAAGTATAATTAAATAAAATAACAAAATTAAATCGGTTGCTAAATAACTTTTATATTAAATTCTAATAATGAAGATATGGTTATTTAGTAATAAAAACAACCTTTCTAGTAAATTCAATTCATTAGAAAGGTTGTTTTTATTACTATTTATTCACTAATAGTTTTAAATTTTTCTTTATTTTTAACAATATATTTAATGGCATTTATAAAAATATCTATTTCTTTAAAGCTGTTGTATAAGCCAAAGCTTATTCTTACTATGCCGTTCTTTGGATTATCAGGATGACGCATCATGTGTTCTATCTCATTTTGGGGAACATTTAAAAGTTTTTCTACATATGGATGTGCACAAAAACAGCCGCTTCTAACGCCAATGCCCCAGTAATTTGAAAGGGCTTTGGCCACATCTTCATGGTATAGACCCTTTATATTAAAAGGAATTATAGAAACTGTGTTTTCGTAATCATCTTTTTTACAGTATATTTGTACATCTTCTATATTTAAAAGTTTAGAAAGTGCATATTTTTTCAAAGTATCTTCATGTTTGTAAATTGTATCCATGCCAACAGAAGTTAAAACGTCTATTGAAGCACATAATGCAAGAGCACCCATTAAGTTTGGAGTACCTGCCTCCTGATTATCTGGAGAGTCTGCCCAGGCTATTTCCTCTGGAGTAACTATTTTGATAGTTCCGCCACCTACTTGCTCAGAAATATTGTTACTAAAAAAATCTTTAGGCCCAATTAAAGCACCACATCCAAAAGGAGCATACATTTTATGAGCAGAAAAGGCTAAAAAATCAATGTGACTGGAAGAATGGTGTGGTTTCATTGTAAAGGGTACGTGTGGTATAAGCTGAGCACCGTCCACTAAAATTTTTGCACCATTTTCATGAGCTAAGGAAGCTATTCTATGAAAGGGATTTATATAACCAGTTACATTTGATGCACCAGAAACAGCAACTAATTTAATTCTTCCCTTATATTTTTTTAGCTTATCCTCTAGGTCATCCATAGAAAGTTTGCCGTATTCATCCACTTCTATATAAACTACATTAAATTTATTTCTCCAAGGCAGATCATTAGAGTGATGCTCCATAAAAGTACATAATACCGTATCTCTGGCCTCACTACTTTTATCTTCTTTTAATAAATAGGAAAGTTTGTTAATACCCTCAGTGGTGTTTTTAACAAATAATACTTCATCCTTATTTAAATCAGCTTTAACGAAATTTGCAACCATAGTTCTACATAAATTATACATATCAGTAGAGAGTTTCGATTTATACCCAGTGCCTCTATGGATAGAGGAATACCAGGGAGCAAATTTATTTAATTTGTCCATAACAGCTAAAAATGGAGGTGTGGTAGCAGCGTTATCAAAATTTATATAGTAGGTAGAGGTACCATTAATTAAAGGAACAATACAGTTAGCTCCAACTACCAAACTCTTTAAATTTTTATTGTTTAAATTATTATTCATTTATATTACACCTCAATTGTGGGCAGTTTTTTAGTTCCCATTATTATTATATTAAGTTTAAAATTTTTAGTGATACAAAAGGGATAGAATAATTTATTGTATTCAGGAAAAAATAGAGATATAAATTAAGAAGGGAGTGAAAGATATGGCTAAGAAAGGTATGAAAAGACCTTCAATGGAAGAAAGCGCAAGACCTCAAAATAAAGGTAAGAAAAATAAAAAAGAAATAAATACCCCAGAGGAAAAATAAAGAGTATTAATAGCTAATACAATTATTTAGATACCAGTAGGGGATAATTGATTTTTTAGAAAAATAATATGTTATAGTTCACAATGATTAGGAGTGGAAAAAATGCATAGTCAGGGAAAAAAGGCTAAAAGAAAATCCAACCATCAAGCGGCAAAACCAGAAGTTATAGAAGATAAAGAATTTCAAAAGAACCCTAAAAAGGGTGCTATAGAAGGAACCCGCTAATATTTAAATCTAGCACCTAGTATCTATCATCACTAGTGACTAGGCACTAGGAACTGGAGACTGGGGAGTGGTGACTAATATAACTCCCCAATCCCCAGTCTCTAATCTCCAAAACATTAAAACAATAAAACAATAAAACAATAATATACAATCTAGCACCTAGCACCTAGCACCTAGCACCTAACATCTAGTCCCTATAAAGTGCCTATCCCCAAAAAGTTTCCTTAAGTAAAATAGCGTCCTTTTCTAAAATAGGGCTTTCACAAATAAGGCATCCTTTTACATTAAAATTCTTTAAAGCTTTTAGGCAAGCTTCATAATTAAAATCACTTTCTAATAGAGGAAGATGATTTTTTTCTCCTTTAGGGCCGTAATTTATTCCGGATAAATGCATATGTAAATCCTCTAAAGCATCTTTTCCTAAATTATTCTCTATGTATTTAAGAATATTTGCAAAATCATCATAATTTTTTAAAGCTCCATTATACCTGGCATGTAAATGAGAAAAATCTATACAAAGCTTACAGTGGGGCAAATCTTTGCATAGGGATACTAACTCTTCTAGAGAACCAAATTGTGTGCCTTTGCCAGTGGTTTCAAGTCTATAGTCTACTCCGAAATAAGGAAGTTTACTTAAATTTTCTTTAATTTTATTGAGAGTTTCTTCCTTACTCTTTTTCAAATAAAATCCAGGGTGAAATATAAGGCTTCTTCCACCTACCTTTTGTAGTGCTTCAGCCCCCTTTATTATTCTTTCTAAAGATTTTTCTTGCTTCTCTTCTTCTTCAGCATTTAAATTTATAAAATAAGAGCCATGGGCAGATAAATAAAAGTCATTTTCTTCCCTTGCTTTCAATATACCGTCTTTGTTTTTATCTGTTACATTTACAGATCTTACAAAGGGAAGTTCCATAGCATCCAATCCATAGTTTTTAAGATATTCAATTCCCGTTTTATATGTAAATTTTTTTTCATCTTCACCTAAAGGAAGTCCTGAAATACCAAATAATAATTTATCCATTTTACACAACCCTTTCACAGTAATTTAAAGAATTAAAAAATTCTATTAGTTTTAAAATAAATTAAAGATTTTATAAATGAAATTAAGAAAAGTCACATTAATTGATATTTATATTTTCAATTATTAACCAATATAAATTTTAAAAATCATTTGGCAAAGTTCAGTTGATTTATAATAAGTATGATTATTATAACATAAAGTAAACTATAATTTACGGCATTTTTAAATTTAACATAGTGCTTAAAATTTATGATAGAATAAAGTATATAATTATATTTTAGTATTAAGGATATTATTAGAACTAAATATAATATTAGAGTTAAATATAGAATTGGAATTAAGGATATTATTTATGTTATATATGTAAATTAACATAAACAGAGCTCTTAACTTCAGATGGAGTTTTTACTTCAACTGAAGGTTAGAGATCGTTATCCAGGGACGTAGCTGCCGTTATCTGCCACTTTGTCAGAAGTGGGAGTGTTACGGCAGGTAGTCATCGGATAAACAGAGCTCTTAACTTCAGATGGAGTTTTTACTTCAACTGAAGGTTAGAGATCGTTATCCAGGGACGTAGCTGCCGTTATCTGCCACTTTGTCAGAAGTGGGAGTGTTACGGCAGGTAGTCATCGGATAAACAGAGCTCTTAACTTCAGATGGAGTTTTTACTTCAACTGAAGGTTAGAGATCGTTATCCAGGGACGTAGCTGCCGTTATCTGCCACTTTGTCAGAAGTGGGAGTGTTACGGCAGGTAGTCATCGGATAAAACTTATAGAAAAAGGAGTAAAAAATGAAATCTAAATGGCTGCTTAGAAATACTAAAATTGATATTGAAAGAATATCAAGAGAAACAAATTTAAGTCCTACAGTGGTGAAAATTTTGATCCATAGAGGAATTATGGAAAGCGAAGATATAAAAAAATTTATAGAACCTTCAGTTAAAGATTTGCATAATCCTTTTTTAATGCAGGACATGGATAAAGGAACAGAAATAATAAAAGATGCTATAGAAAAGGCTGAAAAAATATGTATATATGGAGACTATGATGCGGATGGAGTAACTAGTACTGCTATATTATACAAGGCCTTAAAAGCTTGTGGAGCAGATGTTAAATACCATGTACCAGATAGGGAATCAGAAGGTTATGGTATGAACTGTGAAAGAATAAAGAAACTTAATGAAGAGGGAATAAATGTAATATTGACCTGTGACAATGGTATATCCTGTACTGAAGAAGTTAAATTAGCTAAGGAATTAGGTATGACTGTGGTTATAACAGATCACCACGAGCTTCCTTTCATAGAGGAAAATGGGAACAGGAAATATGTTTTACCAGAAGCAAATGCGGTTATCAATCCTAAGAGAAAAGACTGCAACTATCCTTTTAAGCTTTTGTGTGGGGCAGGCATTGCATTTAAATTTGCTGAAGTTTTATTTCAAAAGTTAGATGTTAACTATAATATAGATGAGTATATAGAACTAGCAGGCATTGGCACCATATGCGATATAGTGGATTTAATAGATGAAAATAGAATAATAGCCAAAAAAGCTTTAGAACAATTAAATAAAACTTCTAATTTAGGGTTAAAATGTTTAATAGAGCATATAGGGTGTAAGAGTATAAATTCCTATACCATCGGCTTCCAAATAGGACCATGCATAAATGCTACAGGCAGGTTGGAAAATGCATCTTTATCAGTGGAACTTTTGTTATGTAATGAAGAAAAGAGAGCTAAAGAGTTAGCTGAGATTTTATACGAATTAAATAAAAAAAGACAGGATATAACCAATGAAAATGTAGAAGAGATTATTGAAAGTATAGAAAAATCTTCTATGAAGGATCAAAAGGTATTTTTGATTTATAAAGAAAATGTACACGAAAGTATTGCAGGCATTGTGGCTGGAAAAATAAAAGAAAAGTATAATGTTCCAACTATCGTATTAACTAAGGGAAAAGAAATGCCAAAAGGTTCAGGTAGGTCAATAGAAGAGTATAATTTATTTGAAGAGCTTATAAAATGTAAAGAATATATATATAAATTTGGTGGACACCCTATGGCTGCAGGGCTTTCCATAGAACAAGAAAATATACCTAAATTAAGAGAAGCATTACTAAAAAATTGTAGCCTTACAGATGAGGATATAATACCCAAAATAAGAATAGACAAGAGATTGCCTTTGAGAGAGATTAATTTTGATATTATAAATCAAATAAAAATGTTAGAACCCTTTGGAAAAGGAAATCCAGCTCCTGTTTTAGCAGAAAAAAATATACCGGTAAAATCTATATCTATTTTAGGTAAGGATAAAAATACATTAAAGTTAAGGTGCATTTCTACAAGAGAAGGTAATTTTATGGATGCTCTTGGATTTGGTAAAGTGGAAGAGTTTATGGAATTATTAAGGGAAGAATACGGAGATGAATATTTAAGAGTATTAGAGAATCCACAAGGACTTAAGGTGGATCTTATATTTTCACCTTTCAAAAATAGTTATATGGACAGGGATTATCTTCAATTAAAAATAAACGATATTAGATTATCAAACTAAATTATAATGGTTAAGGGATATGGCGTTTTGCCATATCCCTCATATAGTTAATAAGCATTGAAACCATGTTTTGCGAAATGAGTATTATAGAGCTAATTTTATAAAGTTCTTTCGTATTGCTCTACCATTCGTTTAACCATTTCACCACCAACAGAACCACATTGTCTAGAAGTTAAATTACCATTGTAATCTGTAAATGGTACGCCTAGTTCATTAGCTACCTCCATTTTAAATCTGTTTAATCCATTTCTAGCTTCTGGTACTAAGTTTCTCATTTTAACAACCTCCTTTTTTATTGGTGTATTATTATTATTGCACATTTTCTATTAATTATATTGGTAGATTGAAGGATACACATGAAATACGTACAAGGTATAGAAAACAAATGTTCAATTGGAAGTTTTTTTGCTGAATTTTTATTTCATTGTACGGACAATGTGGTATATAATATGAATTAAGAATTAAGAATTAATAATTAAGAATTAATAATTAATAATTAACAATTAACAATTGACAATTGACAATTGAAAATATAAATTAAAGAAATTCCTAGGGAATTTCAAACTTCATTTTATATTTAAAACTAATAAATTTAAATTTAAAATTTTAGTAATTTCAATTACCAATGAAAGGTATAATAAAATTATAGTTAGAAGTAGGAAGGATGAAAAAGATGAAGATAATAATGACTGGTGGAGGTTCAGCGGGACATGTGACTCCTAACCTAGCGTTAATACCAAAGCTAAGAGAATTAGGATATGAAATAGAATATATAGGTAGTGAGCAGGGAATTGAAAGAAAAATAATAGAAGAGCAGGGAATAAAATATTATTCCATATCTACAGGAAAGTTTAGAAGATACTTTGATTTGAAAAATATATCCGATCCATTTAAGGTAATAAAGGGAGTATTTGAGGCAGCCTCTATAATTAAAAGAGAAAAACCTAAAGTGGTATTTTCAAAGGGTGGATTTGTTTCTGTACCAGTAGTTATAGGAGCTAGATTAAATAAAGTTCCAGTAGTTTCTCACGAATCAGACATGACACCGGGACTAGCAAATAAAATAGCCCTACCATACTGCAGTAAGATATGCGTTACTTTCCCTGAAACTTTAAAACATATAAAAAGTGGAAAGGGAATTGTAAGTGGAACTCCTATAAGAGAGGAGCTATTTGAAGGAAGTAAAATTAAGGCTTTACAAATATGTGGATTTACAGGAGAAAAGCCTGTTTTATTAGTAATAGGAGGAAGTTTAGGCTCCAAGTTTATAAATGATTTAATTAGGAATAATATAGATGAACTTCTTAATAAGTATGATATTATTCATATTTGTGGTAAAAATAATTTAGATACTTATTTAGAAGATAAAAAAGGATATAAACAGTACGAGTACGTAGGAGAAGAATTAAAACATTTTATGAATGCAGCGGATGTGGCAGTATCTAGAGCAGGAGCTAATGTGATATATGAATTATTAGCTTTAAATAAACCTAATTTATTAATACCACTATCTGCTAAAGTCAGCAGAGGAGATCAGATATTAAATGCTGATTCATTTAAAAGAAGTGGTTTCAGCAAAGTTCTTCAAGAAGAAGAAACTAGTGATGAAGTGTTTTTGCAAAATTTAGATGAGCTTTATAAAGAAAAGCATCTGTACATTAAAAAAATGCGTGAAAGCGGCATTAAAAATGGAACAGACATTATTATTGATACTATTGAGAAGATAGTTAAAAGGTAAAAAAAGGGGGAGTGTTGAGTATGGATTTAGAGTTTTATGGTGCAGCAGGGTGTGTAACTGGTTCTTGTCATGTTCTTAGATATGGTGGGAAAAAAATACTTTTAGATTGTGGTTTGTATCAAGGAAAAGATGAAAGGGAAAGGGGAAATAATATATTTCCCTTTAATCCAAAGGAAATAGACTATGTGATATTGTCTCATGCCCATATTGATCATAGTGGAAGAATTCCTCTTTTGTATAAAATGGGTTTTAAAGGGGAAGTTATTTGTACAGAAGCTACTATGGATTTATGCAGTGCAATGCTAAGAGATAGTGGTTTTATACAAGAGATGGAAGTAGAATGGAAAAACAGAAAGAGAATTAGACAGGGATTAGATACTATAGAACCTCTTTATACAGCTAAAATAGCAGAATTAAGTATGTATTTATTTAGAGGATATAAATATGATAAATTTATAGAATTATTTCCGGGTTTTAAAATTAGATTTAAAGATTCAGGGCATCTTTTAGGTGCAGCTATAGTTGAAATATTTATGCAAGAGGAACAGGAAGAAGTAAAACTAGTTTATAGTGGTGACTTAGGAAATATAAATGTTCCCATATTAAAAGATCCTACTATTATAGATTACGCTGATTATGTTATATTAGAAACAACATACGGTAATAGATATCACGGTAATATCACAAATCAGTTAGAGAAATTAGCTACTATAATAAAAAATACTATATCTAGGGGTGGAAATGTTATAATACCATCCTTTGCAGTGGGAAGAACTCAAGAAGTTCTATATTGTTTAAATAAATATGTGGAAAGTAATTTCTTTAAAAATGTTAAGTTTTTTGTAGACAGTCCTTTGGCCAATGAAACTACTAAGATATTTGAAAGACATACAGAAGAATATGATGAAGAAGCTAAAAAATTAATAAGAAAAGGGGATGACCCTTTAAATTTCAGTGGGCTTACTTTCGTGGACTCAGTAGAAAAATCTATACAGGTAAACAAAATACAAAGGGGCGCAGTGGTTATATCTGCTAGCGGCATGTGTGAAGCAGGAAGAATAAGACATCACTTAAAACACAACTTATGGAGAAAAGAAAGTTCTATAGTATTTGTAGGATATCAAGCAGAAGGAACTTTAGGATATAAAATATTAAATGGAGAAAAGAAGATTAAAATTTTTGGCGAAGAAATAGCAGTTAATGCAGAAATTCATAGGTTAGATGGACTTTCTGGTCATGCTGATAGGCAAGGACTCTTAAACTGGGTGGATGGGTTTAAAAATAAACCTAAGTGCATACTACTAGTTCACGGAGAAAAGGAAGTTCAAGAAAGCTTTAAAGAAGCTTTAGAAAGTAAAGGATATAATTCAAAAATAATGCAGTTAGGTGATTTATTTAATGGAAAGAATATTTTTAATGAAGATAAAATTTCAATTAAAGATAAAATAATTAAAAGAATAGATTCCTACGAAAAAATTCATAAGGACAATATAGATGAATTAATTAGAGAAATTAGAACAATAATAGAAAAAAGCGAATAATATAATATTTAATGGTAAATATACCATTGTATCAATGAAAAATATTTAAATAAAGGTAACAATATTTATTTAAATACTATATATATGAAACAATTGTTGAAATATTTTTTATATGGTATATAATAATATGTGGGTATTGAATATAAAATAGGATATTTTTTCTAAAACAAAGTGTTGAGAGGTGAGTTTTGTGAAAAAGATGTCAATTATTTACTGGAGCAATGGAGGGAATGTGGAAGTTTTAGCAAATAAGATAAAAGAAGGCGCTGAAAGTTCTAATGCAAAGGTAAACATTAAATTGGTTTCAGAAGCAAAGGTTCAAGAAGTTATAGACAGTGATGTAGTAGCCTTTGGAAGTCCTTCTATGGACAATAATAAAATTGAACAATTGGAAATGGAACCTTTTATTAATGAATTTAAAATGCTTCCTGTAAACGGTAAGAAGGTTGTGTTATTTGGATCTTACGGTTGGGACAATGGGCAATTCATGGAAGAATGGAAGGAAAAAATGATAGACTACGGATTCCATGTAGTGGATACTTTGGTAGTAAGAGAATCACCTAATGAAGAGCAGATGAATAGAGCTTACGAATTAGGGAAAAGTTTAGCTAATATATAGGCTGTGTAATTTAGCAGTCCTTACATATAAATAAAAATTGGCACTTAAAATTGCATATTTAAAGAAAGGAATGATTTAAATGAGTCCAATCCAAAGAAAATGGAAGACAATGGATGGTAATACTGCAGCAGCACACGTTGCTTATGCATTTACTGACGTTGCAGCAATTTACCCAATAACACCATCATCACCTATGGCAGAGCACGTAGATGAATGGGCAACTCAAGGAAGAAAGAATATATTTGGACAAACTGTAAGAGTAATGGAAATGCAATCCGAAGCTGGAGCAGCTGGTGCTGTTCACGGTTCATTACAAGCAGGTGCATTAACTTCAACATTCACAGCTTCTCAAGGATTATTATTAATGATCCCTAATATGTATAAAATTGCTGGAGAGCTTCTACCAGGAGTATTCCATGTAAGTGCTAGAGCTTTAGCTACACATGCTTTATCAATATTTGGAGACCATGGTGACGTAATGGCAGCAAGACAAACTGGTTTTGCACTATTAGCATCTGGCGGAGTTCAAGAAGTTATGGACCTTTCTCCAGTTGCACACCTTGCATCTATAGAAGGAAAAGTACCATTTGTAAACTTCTTCGATGGATTCAGAACTTCTCACGAAGTACAAAAGATACAAATGTGGGATTATGATGAACTTGCAAAAATGATAGATATGGATAAAGTTGAAGAATTTAGACAAAAAGCTTTAAATCCAGAGCATCCAGTAACTAGAGGTACTGCTCAAAACCCAGATATATACTTCCAAGGAAGAGAAGCTTCTAACAAATACTATGAAGCACTTCCAGAAATCGTAGAAAAATACATGGGTAAAATCAATGAATCTATAGGAACTAACTACCACCTATTCAACTACTATGGAGCAGAAGATGCTGAAAGAATGATAGTAGCTATGGGATCAGTTTGCGATACTATAGAAGAAACTGTTGATTACTTAATGAGCAAGGGAGAAAAAGTAGGTGTACTTAACGTTCACTTATATAGACCATTCTCATTAGAACATTTCTTTAAATATATACCAAAAACTGTTAAGAAAATAGCTGTTCTTGATAGAACTAAAGAACCAGGCTCAGAAGGAGAACCACTATACTTAGATGTAAGAAATGCATTCTTTGAAAAAGATAAAAATGTATTAATCGTTGGTGGAAGATATGGATTAGGTTCAAAAGATACAACTCCTTCACATATAGCAGCTGTTTATGAAAACTTAAATGCTGCAACACCAAAGAATGGATTTACTATAGGAATAGTTGATGATGTAACTAATACATCTCTAGAAATAAAAGAAACAGTTGTAACAGTTCCAGAAGGAACTTCTGAATGTAAATTCTGGGGTCTTGGATCAGACGGTACTGTTGGAGCTAATAAGAGTGCTATAAAGATCATAGGAGACCATACAGACATGTATGCTCAAGGATACTTTGCATATGACTCTAAAAAATCTGGTGGAGTTACAATATCTCACTTAAGATTTGGTAAAAAACCAATTAAATCTACTTATTTAATAAGTGCAGCTAACTATGTTGCTTGTCATAACCAAGCATATGTTTACAAATATGACGTATTAGCTGGAATTAAAGATGGTGGTATATTCCTATTAAACACTATATGGAATGAAGAAGAATTAGATAAAAACTTACCAGCAGCAATGAAAAAATATATTGCAGAACATAACATTAACTTCTACACAATAGATGCAGTTAAAATAGCTCAAAGCATCGGTCTTGGTGGAAGAATAAACATGATAATGCAATCTGCTTTCTTCAAACTAGCTAACATAATACCTGTAGAAGAAGCTGCTAAATATTTAAAAGATGCAGTTGTTCAAATGTACGGCAAAAAAGGTGAAAAAGTTGTTAACATGAACCATGCTGCTATAGATGCAGGTGCTGAAGGCGTAGTTAAAATAGAAGTTCCAGCAAGCTGGAAAGATTCTAAAGAAGAAGAATGCTGCTGCTGCGGAGGAGAAAGACCAGAATTCGTTAAAGAAGTAGCAGATGTTATGAATAGACAAGAAGGAGATAAGCTTCCTGTAAGCAAATTCATGGATTATGTAGATGGTACTATACCAGCTGGAACTGCAGCATACGAAAAGAGAGGTATAGCTGTAAATGTACCAGAATGGCAAATAGATAAATGTATACAATGTAACCAATGTTCATATGTATGTCCACATGCTGTTATAAGACCAGCTTTATTGACAGATGAAGAAGTTAAAAATGCACCAGAAGGATTTAAAGTAACTAAAGCAAATGGTGGAAAGAACTTCGAAGGATTAAACTTTGCTATGACTATAAGTGTTATGGACTGTACAGGATGCGGAAGCTGTGCTGAAGTATGTCCTGCTAAGGAAAAAGCACTTATCATGAAACCACTTGGAGAGCAATACAATGAACAAGCAGGTTTTGATTATGCAGCTAAACTTCCTAAGAGAAATCCAATGGGATCAGCTAGTGTAAAAGGAAGCCAATTTGAGCAACCACTTCTAGAGTTCAGCGGAGCTTGTGGTGGATGTGGAGAAACTCCATATGCTAAACTTGTAACTCAATTATTTGGAGACAGAATGATGGTAGCAAATGCTACAGGATGTTCTTCAATTTGGGGAGGATCATCACCAGCATCTCCATATACTGTAAACCAAAATGGTCATGGACCAGCTTGGGCTAACTCATTATTCGAAGACAATGCTGAATTTGGTCTTGGAATGTACCTAGGAGTTAAAGCTATAAGAGAAACTCTTGCTGAAACAGTTAAGGAAGCTATAGAAGGAAATCATGTAAGTGATGACTTAAAAGCTGCTTTAAATGAATGGCTATCAGTTGTGAATAAAGGTGATGAATCAAAAGCTGCAGCAGCTAAGATATTACCATTATTAGAAGCTGAAAAAGATAAAAATGATTTCACTAAGAAAATGCACGCTAGAAAAGAATACTTCACTAAGAAATCTCAATGGATATTTGGTGGAGACGGTTGGGCTTACGATATAGGATACGGCGGATTAGACCACGTTCTAGCAACTGGAGAAGACGTAAATGTTCTTGTATTTGATACAGAAGTTTACTCTAATACAGGCGGACAATCTTCTAAAGCTACTCCAACAGCAGCTATAGCTAAATTTGCAGCTGGTGGAAAGAGAACTAAGAAGAAAGACCTTGGAATGATGGCTATGAGCTATGGCTATGTTTATGTTGCTCAAATAGCTATGGGAGCTGACAAAAACCAAACTCTTAAAGCTATAAAAGAAGCAGAAGCTTATGAAGGACCATCATTAATAATTGCTTATGCTCCATGTATAAACCACGGATTAAAATCAGGCATGGGCAAGAGCCAATTAGAAGAAAAGAAAGCAGTAGATTGCGGATACTGGGCATTATATAGATATAACCCTGCAGTGGCTGAAGATGGTAAGAACCCATTCTCACTAGATTCTAAAGAGCCAACAGGTGACTTCAAGGAATTCTTATTAGGTGAAGTTAGATATGCATCACTTCAAAAAGTGTTCCCAGATCAAGCAGATTCACTATTTGACTTAAACGAAAAACAAGCTAAAGACAGAATAGCAAACTACAAAAGACTTGCTGAATAATTAGCTTAAAAAATTATACAACTAAAAATAAAAAAGGATTATTTTCCACTTGTGGGGAATAGTCCTTTTTTATTTTTAGTTATTGAATTTTTGGAGTTATAAAATAAACAGAGCTCTTAACTTCAGATGGAGTTTTTACTCCAACTGAAGGTTAGGGATCGTTATCCAGGGACGTAGCTGCCGTTATCTCCCACTTTGTTAGAAGTGGGAGTGTTACGGCAGGTAGTCATCGGATAAAAATATAAAATTTACAGGTAAGTAATGGGATTAGTTAAGAAGTAAGAAGTAAAAAGTAAGGTGAAGGATAAAACTCAAGGAGTTTTTTATAATTAATTTGTGATAGTAAGAAATATTACTTAAAGAACTGGTAAGCCAGCAGACCAATAGGTGGCAAAATGGCTACACTTTACACTACACGATTAATCATATCCAATAAATCATATATGATTAACCTACCGAATTTGGCAAAAGATTTATAGTTTAAATTAAACTAATCAGTACAAAATATTAATAGAAAGGAGATGATATTATTATGGATAGAATGATGAGAAGGATGAGAATGAGAAGGTCAATAAATGATATGGGAAGAACTATGAAAAGGATGATAAGAAGGGCAAAAAGAATGTTTTAGACTGAAAAAAATATATTTTATGAAATAATTTTAAAAAAGACTTTTAAAATTATCAAATTAAGGGTAAAATTATACCATAACCTATAAGGGGAGGTATAACTATGAATAATGAAGAAATAAAAAAATGTTGCTGCAATGAAGAAGAAAATCATAGCTGTTGTGGAGAGCATGGTGAAGATCATGGATGCTGTGGTGGACATGAGCATGATCATGAATGTGGATGTGGTTGTGGCGAACATGAAGCTTTAATGGTAGACTTAGAAGATGAAAATGGAAACGTAGTAAAATGCGAAGTAGTAGATGGATTTTCATATAAAGAAAATGAATATGCTATTGTTCAAAACCCAGAAGATGGATCAGTATATCTATTCAAAGTAATAGGTGATGGAGAAGAAATAGCAGAACTTGCTATACCAGATGATGAGGAATTTGATGAAGTTAAAGAATACTATGAAAGCTTATTAGAAGATTAATAAAGTAAAGAGTCGCTGCTTATGCATCGGCTCTTTATTTTAAATTAATATATTAAATTAAAATTAGTGTTAATATAGAATTAGAGATAATTGGTATAAGGTAAATATATGTTTGGAGGATTGTTATGGAAAAATTAGCTATATTTGATGTGGATTATACTTTAACTAAAAGAGAAACCGCTATGGAATTTATGTTTTTTATGATGAAAAAAAATCCCAAATTTATAATTCACTTTCCAAAGAGTGCTATATCAGCATTTTTTTATGCTATAAAGGTATATGATGCAGGTAAAGCAAAGGAAAAATTTTTAGGATTTATAAAAGGTATTGAAGAAAAACATATGCAGGATACAGTAAAAGAATTTTATAGAGAAAAGTTAAGTAAAATACTTTACAAAGATGCCATAGATACCATGAAAAAACTAAAATCAGAGGGATACAGAATAATTCTAATATCCGCTTCAGCAGAATTTTATTTAAATCAATTATATAACATAAAAGAAGTGGATAAAATTATGGGAACTAGATTTGAAGTGGTGGATGGAATACACGGAAGCAAGATAATAGGAAAAAACTGCAAGGGTGAAGAAAAGGTAAAAAGATTAAAAGAATATATTAAAAAAGAAGGAATAGAAGTAGATTTCAAGAATTCTTATATGTTTTCTGATTCCATGGCGGATTTACCACTGTTTAAATTAGTTGGTAAACCTTATTTAATTAATGCAAGGAAAAAGAAAGATAATATAGAAGTATTATATTGGAAGTAATTTTATGAAAGGGATGTTGTAGTTATGTCTGAGTGCATAAAAGATTTTTATATATTAAATGGTGAAATTAAAAATACTAATTGTTTCCATGAAAAATATTTAAAGGAAGGAAGAGCTCTTTATGAAGTAATAAGAATAATAGATGGAGTGCCATTGTATTTAGAAAATCATTTAGAGAGGCTTCAAAATACTGCTAAATTAACAGGTGATAAATTGTGGCTTACTGTAGAAGAAATAAAAAATAATATGCAGAAGCTTGTAAAAATAAATGATGTTAAAATAGGAAACATTAAGATGGTATTTAATTTTAATGAGAATAAGGATTTTTTAGTTTATTTTGTAAAACATAGTTATCCAACAGAACAGATGTATAAAGAAGGAGTAAAAACTATACTTTACCATGGCGAGAGAACTAATCCAAAGGCTAAAGTTATAGATATGGAATTTAGAAGCAAAGTCACAGAAGAAATAAATAAAAATCAGGCTTTTGAAGCTATACTAGTGGATAGAGAAGGATATATAACTGAAGGAAGTAAATCAAATATATTTATGATACAAGGCAGTGAAGTTATAACATCACCGTGTGATAAAGTGCTTCCAGGGGTTACAAGGGCTATGATTATCCATATATGCAACAATATAGGTGTAAATGTCAGGGAAGAAAGATTCCATTTTAAAAATATAGATAAGCTAGATGCCCTATTTATATCAGGCACTTCTCCAAAGGTATTGCCTATAAAACAAGTGGGAGAATTTAAATTTAATTCTTCTAACAATGCAGTTTTAAACAATATAAGAATTGAATATGATAAAAATATTGAAAATTACATAAAAGAAAAACTATAAATTATGGATTATTAAATAAAGATTAGGCATAAGTTGACGATAAAATAAGAAATGAGTATTTTTAAGATAAAAAATGTTGTAAATGTGGGGGAAAGTTATGCAGATATTAAGTTTTACGTGTAAAACCTTGAAGGATTGTATAGTAGAGGCTTGTAAAAAGCTTAATATATCTGAAGATAAACTACAATATACAATTATAGAAAGTAAAAAGGGGTTATTTATTAGTAAGGTTACTATAGAAGTTAAAGTGGATGAAAGTGGAAATGATCTTAGTGAAGAAAATGAAGATAATTATGAAGTTAACTATGAAGAGAAAAATGGTACTGCAAGGGTTGAAAATGGAAAAGTAATTATTAAAGCTGCTAAAGAAGGGGGCAGGAATCCACAAATTTTACCACCTAAGAATTTAAGTGTATTTGTAGATGGTAGGGAAATTAAAGAATTAACAGTGGTAAATGAAAATAGCATAATCCAAATTTGCAATGAAGATGAACCACCTAAAAGATTTTTACATATCCAAATGGATAATAATAAGATGCATGCTTTTGTGACAATAAATTATGTTCCTCAATGCGTATATAAATTTAAGGATGCTAAAGAAACAAATATTTTAATATTAGAGAAAGAGATTTTAGAAGAGAAGTATCCTCCAACATATAAAGAAGCTGAAATAATGGAAGCCTTAAGGGAGAGAAATATAACTTATGGAATAATTAGGGAAAATTTATGTAAATGCTTAGATGAAAATGGAGTGGAGGATATTCTAGTAGCAAAGGGCATTCCTTTTATAGAAGATCAGCATGACATAATAGATATAAAATTTAATGATGAAGCTTTAACTGAAGAAATGCTAGATGAAATGCAAAAGGTAGATTTTAAAAATTTACATTCCATAAAAGAGGTAAAAAAAGGTGATACAATAGCAGTAAGGCATTCTGGAAAAGAAGGTAAGGATGGTATAAATATATTTGGAAAGCTTGTAAAAAGGCCTAAGGCTAAGAAAAAACTTTTAAAAGTAGGACAAGGTGCCTTGATTAAGGGAAATACAGTTATTGCAGGCTTAGAAGGAAAACCTGTTTATAAAAATGGAACTTTTTACGTTTTCCCAGTGCATGAAGTTATGGGAGATGTGGACATTGCTAATGGCAATATAGATTTTATAGGAGAGGTAATTATACATGGAAGTGTAAAAGAGGGTATGGAGGTCAAGGCCCATGGTAAAATTGCTATAGATAATAATGTTGCTGGGGCGAAAGTCTTTAGTAAAAGTGATATAAATATACAAAAAAATATCATATCTTCTGAGATTGCCGCCGGGGGAGAAGATGTAGAAATTTTAAATAGAATAGACTGCCTAGATAAAATGAAGGATAGCATAAGGGAATTAATAAAAGCTGCAGATGAAATAAAAGCATTAACAAATAATGTGAATAAAGATGGAGAAATAGTTAAACTTCTTATAGAAAATAAATATAAGAATATACCTAAGATTTTTTTTAAAATGTTAAAATACAAATGTTCTGATGGAGAAGAAAAAAATGAAATTATAGATATAATAAAAAATAAGTTAATAGGGCTAGGACCTATAGAAATACAAAGTGTAAATGAATTGTACAAAATAGTAGAAATGATAGAAGATAAATTAAAGGAATTAAATAAAAACATAGCGTTGCCGGTAGATGTGAATATATCCTACTGTCAAGATAGTGTAATTAAAAGTTCTGGAAGTATATATGTAAATGGAAAAGGAGAATATGTTTCAGATATTTTAGCCAAGTACGAAGTTATATTTACTAACGAAAATGCAGTGGCTAGAGGGGGCTTAATTAAAGCAGATAATAAAATACAATGTGCTGAAGTAGGCAGCGAAGGTGGCGTAGTTACAAAACTTCAAGTTGCAAAAAAAGGTCATATATTTGCAAAAAAAGCTTACCAGAATACTGTTTTTATTGTAGGAAGTAGAGAATTCGTATTAGATACTTATAGCAGAGATGTGCATGTGTATTTAGATACTCATGGAGATATAAGTGTAGATAGATTAAACGGATAGGAGGTTTTATTGTGAACCAAGAGGATATGAAGGTATTGATATTTAATATTAACAAGGAATATTATGCAGCGGACATAATGGAGGTTGAAAGAATACTGGGATATACAGAACCAACAAAATTACCGGATAGTCCCGAATTTGTTGAAGGCGTTATAAATTATGAAGATGGGGTATTGCCAGTAATATCTTTGGGTAAAAAATTCAATTTACCTGTGGAAAATATTTCAGAGGATAGTAAGATAATTGTTGCAAAAAATGCTGATGAAAGAATAGGCATAATCGTAGATGTGGTATCAGAAGTTAAGGATATAAAAGCTCATAACATAGAAAAAACTCCGGATGTAGCTGCAGCTATATCAAAGAGATATATAAAGGGACTTATAAAATTAGATGGGGAAATAATAATATTTTTAAATTTGTTATCAATACTAAGTGATGAGGAAAAGAAAGAAATAGTAAGTTAAATAATATTTCACAGAGGAGATAGGTTATGGAGTTGCAAGACATAAGAATTGGGATAGCAGACTTAAATGTGGCAAGTTCTCCTAATAGGCTTATAACTATAGGGTTGGGTTCTTGCATAGGAATAGCTTTATACGATAATATAAGCAAAATAGGGGGACTTGCCCATATTATGCTGCCAAATAGTAAGCAGTTTTCCAATGTAACTAATCCAGCTAAATTTGCAGATTTAGCTATTCCAATGTTAGTAAATAGCATGAAGAGTAAGGGAGCTAGGGAGAAAAATTTAAGAGCCAAAATAGCTGGTGGAGCTTCAATGTTTAATTTTTCAGATAAAAGCATGATAATGGATATAGGCAATAGGAATAGTCAGCAGGTAATTGAAACTTTAAACCAAATGTCAATACCTATTATTTCTCAAGATATAGGTGGAAATAAAGGAAGAACCATGATACTGTATACTGAAAACGGAAAGGTAGAAATTAAAACCGTTGGTATGGGTGTAAAAGAAATATAAAAAATGGAGTGATTGTCTTGAGTAAAATAAAAGTTATGGTAGTTGATGATTCAGCTCTTATGAGAAAGATTATTTCTGATATGATAAATCAGCAGGAAGACATGGAAGTAGTTGCTACAGGAAGAAATGGTGAAGAACTTTTAGATAAGTTATACATAATTAATCCAGATGTAATAACTTTGGATTTGGAAATGCCTAAAATAGATGGTATGAAAGCTCTAAGTCATCTGAAAAATAAAAATGTTCAAATTCCTATTATAATATTGAGCAGTGTGTCTAATAGAGGAGCAGATATGACTATGGAGTGTTTAGAAAAAGGAGCTTTTGACTTTTTAGAAAAACCTTCTGGTAATATATCTCTAGACATTGAAAAAGTTAAGGATGAGCTAATAGAAAAGATAAGAGCAGCTTATTCATCAAATGAAAAAAGTGTAAAAAGAATCCATGTGCAAAATAATAAAACAATAAATAGCAATGGTTTAAAAAAGTCTAATACATCATGTTTTAAGATAAAGGCTGTAGCCATAGGAGCTTCTACCGGTGGACCTAAAGCACTATATGAGGTGATTACTAATTTGCCAGAGAATATAAATGTACCAATTTTTGTAGTACAGCATATGCCAGTGGGATTCACAAAAGCTTTTGCCGAAAGATTAAATAAAAATAGTAAGTTAAAAGTGGTAGAGGCAACGGAAGGTGAAAACATAGAAAATAATACTGTATATATAGCACCAGGTGGATTCCACATGGTGGTAGGAGCTGATAGAAAGATTCATTTAAACAAAGAGCCAAGTATCTGGGGAGTTAGGCCAGCGGTGGATAAGTTATTTTTTTCAGCGGGAGACCTATACGGATGCAACCTTTTAAGTGTTATACTTACAGGCATGGGTAGAGACGGAGCAGATGGCACAGCTTATATAAAAGAAAAGGGCGGTATTACCATATCGCAGGATGAGGCTACCTGTACCATATATGGTATGCCTAAAGCTGCCTATGAAACGGGCAAAGTAGACATGGTTTTACCTTTGCATGAGATAGCTGATGAAATAATTAAGATGCTGATTAATAAGGGGAGATAATGGTGAATTTATTTGAATTTGAAAAATGGGTGCTTAGGGAATTCAACATAGACTTGTCTGCATATAAATCAAACCAGTTGCACAGAAGAATTGAAAGTCTTATGTCCAGAGTAGGAATAAACTCTGTAGATGAATACACTAGAGTTTTAAAAACAGACTCTAAGCAAAGAGAAAAATTTTTGGATTTCATAACTATAAATGTAACAGAATTTTTTAGAAATCCTGAAATATTTGGGGAGCTATCAAAGGTATTGAGGGAAGAGCTTTTGCCCCTTAAAAGGCCACTTAAAATATGGAGTGCTGCTTGTTCTACTGGTGCAGAACCATATTCCTTGGCCATGCTCCTAAATTCAATAGATCCTTATGTTAAACATAAAATTTTAGCTACAGATATAGATAAAAATATATTAGAAAAGGCTAAAAGAGGAGAATATGGAGAGGCAGAAATAAAAAATGTAAAAAAAGATTATCTAGATAAATTTTTTAAGAAAACAAACGATAAATATATTATAAATGATAGCATTAAAAGCATGGTTAATTTTAAAAAGCATGATTTAATATTAGATAGCTATGAAAATAATTTTGATCTTATAGTTTGTAGAAATGTGGTTATATATTTTAAACCGGAAACTAAGAATATGATATATGAAAAATTTGCAAAGGCTATGAATAAAGGGGGACTTTTATTTGTAGGGGCTACGGAGAGCATATATAATTATAGAGATTTCGGCTTTGAAAAATCTTCTACATTCATTTATAAGAAAGATTAGGAGGGAATATAAATGGATACTTCTCAGTATATGTCTATGTTTTTAGAAGAATCTATGGATAATCTTCAAGTTCTAAACGATTCTTTATTGCAGCTAGAACAGGATCCGGAAGACATTGATAAGTTAAATGAAATCTTTAGAATAGCGCATACCCTAAAGGGCATGTCTGCAACTATGGGATTTAATAATATTGCAGATTTAACCCATAAAATGGAGGATGTACTTGCAGAGTTCAGGGAAGGAAGTATAAAGGCTGACCAAAAGGTGGTAACTATACTTTTTAAATGCCTAGATACTTTGGAAAGAATGATAAGTAATATATCAGAGGGTGTAGATGAGGATGTTCCAATAGAACATATAATAGAGCAGCTGCATAGTTTAACTGAGCATAGTGAAATAACTGATAAAGATGAAAAAAAAGACTTGGATGAAGAGAGTTTTGACGAAGAGGTTGATGAAGAGGTAGAATTAGAATTAGATGAATACGAGCTGAGCGTGATAAAACAGGCAAAAGATAGAGCTTATAAAGCTTATAAAATTCATATATTTTTAAATGAAAATACTCTTTTGAAATCAGCTAGGGCATTTTTAATATTTAAGGATTTAGAGGATTATGGAGAAATTATAAAATCAGTACCTTGCACGGAGGACATAGAAAGTGAAGACTTTGATTTATCCATGGCTCTTGTATATTTAACTAAAAGAGATAAAGAAGAAGTGCATAATTCTATAATGAACATATCTGAAGTGGAAAAAGTAACTGTAATGGAAATAGATAATAGTGTAAAGCACTGTGAAAAAAGTCAGACACCAAAAGCAATAGAAAAAAATATTAAAAATGAGGGAAAGGCACAGAAGAATAAAGCTTCAAATGATAGCCAAAACCATCAAAGAAAAAATCACCAATCTGTAAGAGTTGATTTAGAAAGATTGGATAAATTTATGAATATGGTTTCTGAACTAGTAATACATAGAACAAAATTAGAGCAAATTGGTGAAGAAGTTAAAATGCCAGAGTTAAATGAAACCTTAGAGCAAGTGGCAAGAACTACTTCGGATTTGCAGGATTTAGTTATGAAAATAAGAATGTTGCCATTAGAAGTAGTTTTTAGCAGATTTCCAAGAATGATAAGAGATCTTTCAGTAGAGCTAAATAAGGAAATGGAGCTTATAATTGAAGGACAAGAAACTGAACTGGATAGGACTGTCATAGATGAAATTGGAGAGCCCCTTATACACCTTTTAAGAAATGCTGCAGATCATGGAATTGAAGATAAGGAAGAAAGAATTAAAAAAGGTAAGGAGCCTGTAGGAAAGATAAAACTTGTGGCGTATCAAGAGGGAACTAAGGCTGTTATAAAAGTTAGCGATGATGGAAAAGGTCTAGACCCAGAAAAAATAAGGGAAAAAGCCGAAAAATTAGGTATAAAAACAGAGGGCATGACTGATTCAGATATTAATAATTTGATATTTATGCAGGGCTTTAGTACTAATGAAGAGGTTACAGATATATCTGGAAGAGGAGTGGGGATGGATGTGGTAAAAACAAAAATATCCTCATTAGGCGGTACTTTGGATTTGGTTAGTGAAATTGACAAAGGAACCACTTTTATTATAACATTACCTTTGACATTACAAATAATACAAGCTCTTCTTGTAAAAATAGGCGAAGAAACTATGGCCATATCCCTTGGATACATAGATAGGGTTATAGATTATAAAGAGGAAAAAATTAAGAAAAGCAATAACAAAGAAGTTATAGTGTATAGTGATAAGGTGATTCCTCTAATAAGAGTAAATGAAAAATTAGGAATACCATATAAAAAAGAAGGCAAAAAGTATATAATAATAGTAAAAGTAGGAGAAAAAACTGCAGGACTTTTAGTGGATTCACTTCTTGGACAGCAGGAAATAGTTATAAAACCTCTAGGAAAAACTTTACAATCATTAAAGGAATATATTGGAGCCACAATTTTAGGAGGAACAGTTACTTTAATATTGGATGTTTCATCTCTAGTGTAAAGGGAGGATAGAATGAGTTACTTAGATTTAAATGATTTGCAGTTAGATGCCTTAAAAGAAATAGTGAACATTGGAACTGGCAATGCAGCTACAGCATTAGCTCAACTTTTAAGTATAAAAGTCAATATGTCAGTACCCAACATAAATGTGATTCCCTTTGATGAAATTTTTAATAACATTGGAGGAGAGGAAGTTGTAATAGGTGTTTTAGTTAGGGTGTTAGGTGATGCTCCAGGAAACATATTGTTTGTAATGCAAAAGGACGTGGCTATGAAAATTATAAACAAGCTATTAGGAACAGATGAAAAAGAAATAAGTGAAATGGGAAACTCAGTTTTGTGTGAAATAGGAAATATAATGTGTAGTGCCTATATGAATGCTATAGCTAAGTTTACCAATATGGTTATAATGCCATCAGTGCCAGCAGTAACCTATGACATGCTTGGGGCAATACTTTCTACAACATTTATTGAATCTGGCCAATTTAATGAGTATGTTTTGGATATAGAAACTTTATTTAGTCAAGATGATGAAATGATAAATGGACATTTTTATTACATACCGATGCCTGGTTCATTGGAAAAAATATTAAATTCAATAGGAATAAAATAGTGGAGGTAATATAAATGAGTGCAAAAGTTTTAATAGTTGATGATGCTGCTTTTATGAGAATGATGATTAAAGATATATTAGAGAAAAATGGCTATGAAGTAGTGGGTGAAGCAAATAATGGAATAAAGGCTGTAGAACTGTATAAGTCTGAAAAACCAGATGTGGTAACCATGGATATAACTATGCCAGATATGGATGGAATTGAAGCAGTAAAAGCTATAAAGAATATAGATCCAGCTGCGAAAATAATAATGTGTAGTGCTATGGGACAACAAACTATGGTAATGGATGCTATAAAGGCAGGAGCAAAAGATTTTATTGTAAAGCCATTTCAAGCAGATAGAGTACTTGAAGCTATCAAAAAAGTACTTGGATAGGGGGAAGTATTATGCAGGTTGTAATATTTAAGCTCCAGGATGAGGAATTTGCAGTGGAAACTGCAAAGATACAGAGTATAACAGATACTATGGAAATTACTAGGGTGCCTAAGGCACCCAATTATATAAAGGGATTAATAAATTTGAGGGGTAATATAATTCCTCTTTTAAATTTAAAAATGCTTTTGGATATAGAAATTAATGATATTGAACAAGAAAATATAATAATAGTGTCTATAAATGAAGAGTCCATAGGGATAATTGTAGATATGGTAGAAGAAGTTTTAGAAATAGAGGAAAACATTATAGAGAATTTAAATGAAAAAGATAAAAAGGAATACATAAAAGGGATTATTAATTTTAAGGATAGAATAGTTACTTTAATTGATATAGATAAACTAGTTCTAAATTAGATAGAAATGAGGTATTAGTATGGCAGAGGTTTTAAGTCAAGGTGAGATAGATGCTTTATTGTCTGCCTTATCTTCTGGTGAGTTAGAGCCAGAACAGCTTGCCAAACAGGAAGAGCATAAAGTTAAAAAGTATGATTTTAGAAGTCCTCAGAAATTTTCTAAAGACCATATAAGAACATTAGAGCTGGTTCATGATAATTATTCTAGAATAATTTCAAGTTATTTATCTGCTCACTTAAGAACAAATGTTAAGGTTAAGATAATGTCCGTTCAACAAATAACCTATGAAGAGTTTATTCATTCAATACCAAATCCAACTATACTTACTACATTTAAGATGAGCCCTTTAAGTGGTTCCATACTTTTTGAAGCTAATCCTGAATTTGTGTTTAAAGTTTTAGATATACTATTAGGTGGTAGTGGAATTAAGGATTTTAAAATGAAGGAATTTACTGATATAGATAAAAATATAATAAGAAATGTAAATAAAGGCTTAATATCAAATCTAAAATTAGCATGGGAAGATATATTGGATGTGACGGAGCCAGAAATAGAGAATTTGGAAACTAATCCAGCTCTAAATCAAACTCTTGCACCTAATGAACCAGTAGCGCTTATAACATTTTCAGTGGACATTGTAAATAGCAATTCATTTATAAACATTTGCATACCTTATTTAAGCATTGAAAAAATATTAGATAAACTAGTCGTTCAATATTGGTTTAAAGAAAGTGACGATACTTTTGCAGAAGATTCACGAGAAAAAATTAAAGATAGATTAAACATTGTGGACGTGGAAGTAAAAGCTTTACTTGGAAAATGTTCTTTAACTGTAGAGGATTTCTTAAGGCTTAATAGTGGAGATATAATAACCTTAGAGAAAAGGATAAATGAACCTATTGAGGTTTTAGTAGGGGAACAGTCTCATTATTATGGAAAAGCTGGAACCATAGGTAAAAATAAAGGCATACAAATATTAGATATTAGAGATAAGGATGTGGAAAATTATGGCTAATAGTTTTCTTTCACAAGAAGAAATAGATTCTCTTTTAAATGGTGGATCTGTAGATTCAAATGATGATGAAAATAAAGCTGATGAAGAGTATTTAAGCGAAATAGAAAAAGATCTCTTAGGTGAGATAGGCAATATTTCAATGGGATCTGCTTCTACTGCTCTTTCTACTATATTAAATCAACCAGTTAATATTACAACTCCACAAGTAACAACAACTACTTTAAGAAAATTAAAGGAAACTTTTGAGGTACCTAATATATGTCTTGAGGTGGAGTTTATAAGCGGAATCACTGGTGAAAACCTTCTTGTAATGAAAGTATCAGATGCGGCAGTTATAGCTAGCTTAATGATGGGTGGAGATGGAAACATTCCAGAGGGTATAGAAAATTTATCTGAAATAGAGGAGAGTGCTGTATCAGAGGCTATGAATCAAATGATTGGTTCAGCAGCTACATCTATGGCTACTATGTTTTCAAGAGAAGTAAATATATCACCACCAAAGTCAAGAATATGGAATGATAGTACAACAGCACTTACTGATGGAATGAAAGATGATGAGGAAATAATAAAGGTAGCATTTAAACTGACTGTAGGGGATTTAGTGGACAGTGAAATAATGCAAATACTTCCTTTAAACACAGGTAAGAAGATAGTAGGTATAATGACTGGCGAAGAAAATAGTATAGAAGATATTCCTAAGGAAACACCTATAGAATTACCGGAGGAAAACTTTAAATTAGATAAGCAAAAGGATTATAATCAAGAAATTCCTAGTCATAAAGATAGTATTAACTTAACTGAGAAAAGAAATATAGAGGAAGTTAGAAGTGAGCCAAAAGTTGAAGTTAAAAAGGCAGCTTTTCAGCCGCTTGAGCCGTCCCAAACGGCAGCTATGCCTAGTAATATAGATTTAATACTAGATGTACCTTTAGAAATATCAGTAGTTTTGGGAAAAACAAAGAAGAGCATAAAGGAAATATTAAACTTGAGCACAGGCTCTTTAGTGGAATTGGATAAATTAGCAGAAGAGCCAGTAGAAATATTGGTAAATGGAAAGATGGTAGCCCAAGGAGAAGTAGTTGTGGTAGACGAGAACTTTGGTGTTAGAATAACAAGCATAATGAGTAATGCAGAGAGAGTAAAAAGTTTAGGTAAATAAATTATAAAATTAGGGGCTAATGAGTTCCTAATTTTTACTTTTATCCGATGACTACCTGCCGTAACACTCCCACTTCTAACAAAGTGGGAGATAACGGCAGCTACGTCCCTGGATAACGATCTCTAACCTTCAGATGGAGTAAAAACTCCATCTGAAGCTAAGAGCTCTGTTTATAAATAAAATGTTTTAACTATGTGCTAAACTTTTGATGCTCCCCTTCGATAAATATTTTAAGAAAGTAATTTGAGGAGTGTATATTATGAAAATCAATGGAATAAGTCCTAATAAAGTAATAAGCATGTATGGAGTAAAAAATAGTAGATCCTTAGAGCGAAAAAACAACCTAGAACTATCTGATAAACTAGAAATTTCAGATATAGGAAAAAGCTTAAGTGCTTACTCTATGCGTAATGACGTAATTCCAAATGATAAGAAAATTATGGATATAAAAAATAGAATTGCTTCTGGAAAGTATAAGATAGACCCAGAGGATTTGGCTAAAAGTTTGATGGAAGCTTTTGAAAGAAAGGAAATTTAATATGGAACAAGAGCTTAAGAGAATAATAAATGAAGAAATAGAAGCATTGAATAATTTGCTGAAATTATTAGAAGATCAGCATGATTATATATCTAATGAGGATATTTTTAAAATGGATGAAATAATTCCTAGTATAAAAGAAGCTAGCGTTAGGATAGCTAAAATAGAAATGGATAGAAGAAATTTAGTTAAAGATATAGATGTAAGCCAAATAGTATTGGAAAGTAATGATTTGGAATTAGAAGAAGCTTATAGAGAAATAAGAAAGGTGTTGCATTCAGTAACACTTCAAAAGGAAACTAATGAACTTTTAATAAAACAGGGACTTAGCTATACAAATAAAATGTTAGAAATAATAAACCCATCAAGACCAGTGTCCAGGACTTATGGAGCCACGGGGAAGATTAGAAAATAGTCACCAATCATATATATTAGGCAGTATATATTAGGTACTAGGCAGTATATATTAGGTACTAGGTACTAGGTGCTAGGTACTAAAACATAAAACCTAGTACCTAGAACCTAGTACCTAGAACCTAGAACCTAGAACCTAGAACCTAGAACCTAGAACCTAGCACCTAGAACCTAGTACCTAGATATTAGGGGCGATTAAAATTTGTGAAGCAGTATTAAAAAAGGGGGAAATAAAGTGTCAGGATTATTTGCTACGTTTAATGTGGCTAAAAGAGGACTTTTTGCTCAGCAAAAGGCTATAGATGTAACAACTCATAATATTGCTAATGCCAATACAGAGGGGTACTCAAGGCAAAGAGCTATGATGGAAACCACAACACCTTTTTCCATGCCTTCTGTAAATAATGCTATAGGACCAGGACAACTAGGTACTGGAGTTCAAATATCAATAATCCAAAGGGTTAGAGATGAGTTTTTGGACTATCAATTTAGAAATGAAAGCAGTACCATGGGAATGTATGAGGCTAGGGATAGATTTTTAAGTGAGATAGAAAGTGTATTTAATGAGCCTTCCGATAAGGGACTTTCTACAGTTATAGGTAAGTTTTTCGACTCTTGGCAGGAGTTATCAAAGCAAGCGGAAACATCTAATGCTAGAACTGTGGTAGCTCAGCAGGCCAATGCACTGGCTAATGAGTTAAATCATACTTACAATCAGCTTCAGAAGATAAGAAGCAACACTCAAATGGTAATAAAGGATACTGTATTTCAAGTAAATAACTATTTAGATCAAATAGATTCTTTAAATCAGCAGATAATGAATGTTAAGATTTCAGGTCAAGAACCTAATGACTTAATGGACAAAAGAGATTTACTTGTGGACAAACTAAGTAGTGAATTTAACATAGATATAAAAAAGAAGAATTTTTATACTGTAGATTTAAATCCTACAGATGTAGAAACCATTCCAGAGGGTGGAGAAAAACTTCTAGTGAGAAAAGAGCCTAATTATGCAGTAAGCAGGTTTTCTTATATAAATGGTATAGAAGAAATTAAAAATGATGAAGGTAAAATAACTGCTTTAAAAGTAAGCTACTTAAAAGAGGGCGATAGCAATAAGCCAGGCAAGGAAATATTAATAAATTTTAATACTCCAATTGAACAGGGTAAAGCTAAAGAAATAAAGAGACATATAGATGAGTGCAGGGTAATGTGGGCGGAGGAAGATGGCACTGCTTATGCTAATAAATCTATAGAAATAACTAATGTAAATGATTTATCTTTATTAGACAAGAAGCTAGGATTATTTAATCCTTCCAGCGGAAGTCTTCAAGGATATATGTCTGTACAAAAGGATGTAGATAATTATGAAGATCAAATAAATAAACTAGCTAAAGCTGTAGCTTTTTCTGTGAATATAGTTCATAGCGGAGAAAGTGATGCAGCAAAGGATAATATGCCTTTTTTCGTAAACAAAGATAAATTTAAACTAAATCCAGATGGCACCATTGAAAGCCTTGGAGAAGATGAAATAGACGCTAGCAATATAGGGGTAAATTCTGCAATACTTGATAATGTAATGAACATAAAAGCTGGAGCTGGGGATAATCCAGGAGAAAATGATGGTAAAAGAGCTTTGGCTATAGCTAAACTTAGAAATACATTGTTTAAAATACAAAATATAAATTTATCACAAATTGATAGAGAGAGATTTATAGAGGACTTAACCGGTGGGTTAGTGGAAAATAAGGATTTAGGAGTTTACACTTTAGAAAGTAATTTAAATGGAATGACCATAGACAATTATTTTAAAGATACAGTAGATACCTTGGGAATACAAGAAAATGAAGCCAGAAGAATAATTGGAAACCAAGAAAAACTTTTAAGTAATTTTGAAGAGAGAAGAACATCTATTTCAGGTGTATCCATGGATGAGGAAATGGCAAACCTAATTCAATTTCAACACGCTTATGGAGCAAATGCTAAAATAATTTCTACAGTGGACGAACTTCTTGATGTAGTTGTTAATGGATTAAAACGCTAAAGCGTTTTAATCCGTTGAGGTTCTAGGTACTAAGTACTAGGTACTAGAAATGGTGGAGGATACAAGTTTTTTCTTATTTATTTTGATTATAGAACTTAAAATCTTTATTATTTCATTTAAATCATGAAATAATGTTTGTGAGTCAGATTCTTTTAACATATTTGATGCGAATAATAGTTTTAACCAATACTCTGTTTCACCAGCTTCTTTAAGTGCTATGTATAATTTATTTATATTATCTTTGGGACTTTGAGAATGAAAGCTTTCGCTTATATTGGCACCTATACTAGTGCCAGAACGTAATAGTTGCTTTGAAATGACGAATTCTTTCTTATTAAAGTTTAAATCTTTATAAATATTTATAACATTTAAAGAAAAATCAAAAGCTTTTTTATACAGAATACTATTATCCTCAAAACTCATAATATATCAACTCCTAATAAAATAATATTTTATTAGTGAGTATACACATAAATCCCAAAAACTAAACCCCCTATCAAAAATTATCCCCAGCACCTAGAACCTAGAACCTAGAACCTAAAATTTAGTGCCTATAACCTAGAATTTAGTATAGCATTTCAAAAATAAGGAGTGATACAAAAAGTGCGTATAACAAATAAAATGCTCTCAAATAACTTTTTAAGGGACATGAGAACTAATCTGACAAATTTAAAGACATTGCAGGAACAGATGACTTCTGGTAAAGCAGTTAGAAGACCTTCAGATAACCCATTTAAAGTGGCAAGGGCTATGCAGCTTCACACAGAAATTAACTTAAATAAACAATATAACGAAAATATAAAAGATACATTAAATTGGCTAGATACTACAGACACAGCGCTAGGACAGGCAGGAGATATTTTTCATAGAATAAGGGAACTTTTAATATCTTCAGGTAATGGAGCCTATAGCGAGGGTGAAAGAAAAGCTATAAAAGATGAAATAAATGAAAAAATATCTGAGTTTTCTCAAGTAATGAACACAAACTTTGATGGTAAATATATATTTGGTGGTACAAGGGGTACAACTAAGCCTATGGATACTGCAGCTGGAATAAATGACAATACTAGATTATTTTATTACAAAAAAGGTGGCGGGGAATTACTAAATGGCGCCGAATACCAACAAATAGGGGAAAAGTTAAAGGTAGAAATATCCCAAGGAGTTGATTTTACTTATAATGTATCGGCAAAAGATATAATAGAGTTTAAAAATGCAACTGGACAAGCTAAGGATTTAAGGGATATATTTAAAAATATAGTCAATCACTTAGATGGTAAAAATGAAGATGGAACGGATTTAGATGCAGATTCAGTTAAAAAGCTTGTAAATGAAGATCTTAAGGATATAAGTGATACTATGAATAATATATTAAAACTTCGTTCAGAAGTGGGAGCAAAACAAAACAGTATGGAAAGTGCCAGTGAAAAAAATAAGGATCAAAATTTTAATATGACAGAGATACTTTCAAAAACTGAGGATATAGACATTACTGAAACTACAATGCAATTTGCTACAGCCCAAACAGTCTATATAGCTTCACTTCAAACCAGTGCTAGAGTTCTTCAACCAACTCTAATAGACTACATTAGATAAGCACCTAGCACCTAGAACCTAGTACCTAAAAAAAGGGGTGTTTTACATGCAACTAAAAACAAAATATCACGGAGTTCGTGAATATAAAGAAGACGATATAATAAGTTTTAATAAAGGAATATGCGGCTTTGGGAAATTAAATAAATTTATAATCTTTCCAGTGGAGGAAAATGAAATTTTTAGTGTACTTCATTCTATAGAAGATGGAGAAATAGGACTTGTGGTAATTTCACCCTTTGCTGTGGAGGAAAACTATGAATTTAAACTACCAGAAGAAACAATAAAAAGATTAAAAATAAATTCTCCAGAAGAGGTATTAGTTTTAACTACAGTTACACTACATTCAGATGTTACTAATATAACTACTAACTTAAGAGCCCCTATTGTAATTAATATAAAATCAAAATTAGGGGAACAAATAATATTAAATAATGAAAAATATTTGATAAAGCAGCCTATTTTTAAGGAGGCAGATAAATGTTAGTGGTTAAAAGAAAAAAAGGAGAATCCATAGTTCTAGGAGACAATATAGAAATAAGTATAGTAGACATAGAAAGCGGCTCTGTAAAAATAGCTATAAATGCACCTAAAGAGGTTGCCATATTGCGAAAAGAACTTTTAAAAGAAGTAGAAGAAGAAAATAAAAGCGCATTAAATTTTGACATAGATATGCTTAAAAATCTAAAAAAATAGGAGCTAGCGGTGCTAAGCGCTAGGGGTTTTTCACTAGCCCCCTAGCCCTCCAGCCCCCTAGCCCCCTAACAAACGGGGTGTTTGATATGGAAATCAACTCAATAAGTCAAGGAAGACAGAGTATTTTAAATGTAAATCCAGTAACTGATGTATTGCCACAATCACAAAAGAATGTAGTTATGGAAGGTTTATCAAATAATGCGTCTAAAGGAACCTATGCTCAAAAGGAAATAAAGGTAGACGGACAAGAAGTGAAAAACATGGTGGATGGATTGAACAAATTAATAAAAAATGCAGATACTCATTTAGAATACGAAAAACACGAGAAACTCAATGAATACGTAATAAGAATAGTAGACAATGAAACAAAGGAAGTAGTAAAGGAAATACCACCAAAGAAAATACTTGACATGGTTGCTAAAATGTGCGAGATGATAGGAATCATCGTGGATAAAAAAGCTTAGGATTTTTATCCACCAAATTACGATACTAATGTTTACTAGTACCTAGTACCTAGCACCTAGTACCTAAAATAAGGATGGTGTTTTTATGGAATTTCGCTTAAATAAAATAGACACAGAACTTAGACAAAGAGTGAAAGACACTACAAAGTCAGGAGTTGTGCATAGAAAAGACGAAATAAAAATAAACCATGAAAAGAATCAGGATACTCCTAAGGATAGAAGCTTTGCATATAAACTTAAGAAGTTTAAAAAAGGTGAAGGAAAAATAGAAGTGGAGGCATATAAATCAGAAGATGTTGGTGTAGATGCCTACAAGGACGAAGTGGAATATTGTAGTGAAAATAGAGGAATGTTTATTGATACAAGAAAATAGGAGGAATGAGAATGTACGGTGGAAATGCAAATGCATATAATGCCTACAAAAGTAACAGTGTAAATTTTGCTTCAAAAGAGCAGCTTTTATTGATGCTGGTAGATGGAGCGGTTAAGTTTTCAAAAATAGCTAGACAAGCTATAGTGGATAAAGATATAAAAAAAGCACACGAAAATATAGTAAAGACTCAAAATATATTTTATGAATTAATAGTAACTCTAGATGTGAACAGAGGCGGAGAATGGGCCAAGAATTTAGTATCAGTATATCAATTTATAGTAGATAGATTGGTACAGGCTAATATAAAAAAAGATGTAGATATAATGAATGAAGTGATACCGCTTATTGAGGATGTAAAGGATATGTGGGATCAGGCCTATAAGGTTTCTAAGGGAGCTAAGTAATAAATAATAAAGAATAAATATCAAATAACAAAGAATAAATAGCAGAGAATAAATATCAATTTTTGTTATTTGTACTTTAATCTTTAGTATTTGATATTTGATATTTGTACTTTGATCTTTGAAAAAGGGTGGTGTTTAAATTTAACACGCAGTTACAAGAAAAGCTTTTACTATATAAGCAGTTAACCCAAAAGTTAATAGATTGCTTAGAAAAAGAACAATTAGAAAATATGGATGATTATGTAGCAGGAAGACAAAAGGTTATATTATCTATAGAGGATTTATCATTTACACAAGAGGAATTTAGAGAGATATGTAAAGATATAGATTTAGTTAAATATGAGGAAACCTTAACAAAACTCATGGTGTATAAGAGAAATGAAGCAAAACAAGAAATGGACAAAATGAAAATAAAAAATAATGCTAATAAAAATTATAGCAAAAACTCCATGATTAATAGGGGATTTTTTAACACTAAAATATAATGGAGGTGATCCTGTGCAAGTAGGTGGAGTAAATAATAGTAGTGGTTCGGATTATAGCAGAATTACAGGTTTAGCCACTGGTATGGATACTGACGGCATGGTTAATAAGATGATTGCTGGAGACAATGCTAGACTAGATCAGATGAAGCAAAATAGACAAATTATACAGTGGCAACAAGAGGCTTATATAGATGTAATAAAAGACTTAAAGGAATTTTATAATGGATACTTAGATATATTAGCACCTGCAGAAACTAATTTAATGGCTAGTATATCTTATTCAGGCTTAAAGGCTGAAAGCAGTGACAGTAGTAAGATTAACGCTATTGCCTTTGGTGGAGCAGTAAGAGGAAACTATGCGGTAAAAGTAAACAAGTTAGCCTCAAGTGCTAAAAAACAAAATGATGTGGCGTTAAATGCAGAAACTAATTTAAGCACTAAGTTAGCAGATATTAAAGACCAAGATGGAAATAATCTTAATATTGCTAATGGAACAATGGAGTTTAAGGTTAATGGCAAAACTTTTACTGTAAATGTAGATAGCACTAAATCTATAAGTGATTTTTTAAACGACATTAGAAATACTAAACTTAGTAGCGATAGTAAAGAAACTTTAGGCAACTATATAAATGCTAGTTTTAGTGAATTAACTAGAAAATTTACATTTGAAACGAAGGATACTGGTAGTTCTCAAACTTTAAGTATATCAGGAACAGCAGCAGAAAACCTTAAAATAAATGGTGATTTTACAGGGGAAAATGCCCAGGCATCTATAAAACCCCCAGGAGAAGAAACTTATTTTGAATCTAAGGAATTTGAAAAAAACACTTTTACTATAGATAATGTTCAATATGATATAAGTGGTGCTAAAGTTGGCGATGAAGTTAACATAAATATAAAGCCAGATGCTACAGATAAAGTAGAAAAGTTCAAAAAATTCATCGATAAATACAATTCCTTAATTGAAAAAATTAAAACTAAAGTAGATGAGAAAAAAGAATACAAGTTTAAACCACTTACAGAAGCTCAAAAGAAAGATATGAGTGAAGATGAAATAAAGAATTGGGAAGAAAAAGCTAAAAAAGGCATGCTTTCTAGAGAAAGTAATCTTTCCAGCTTGCTTGCGAACTTAAGGCAAACCTTCTATAGTGCAGTAGAAGGAGCAGGATTAAGTGCTCAAGAAATAGGTATAGAAACCACTAGTAACTGGAGAGATGGAGGAAAACTTAAGCTTGATGAAGATAAGTTTAAACAAGCTCTAGAGACAAAAGGTGATCAAGTGCAAAAATTATTTACCCAAAGCAGCACCAACCAAGATGAAAAGGGTATACTCCAAAGATTTAAGGATACCTTTGACAATTATATAGGCTCAGAGGGCGTTTTAGTCAAAAAAGCTGGCTACAAAGACACCAGATGGTTAGGAAGCAATGATTTATCAAAGAAAATAGAGGAAAGAAATAAATCCATAAAAGAAATGGAAAATAAAATCTATCAAAAACAAGAAAGATATTATAAGATGTTTGCTATGCTGGAGAGGAATATGAATAATTTGAATTCGCAGAGTAATTGGTTGTATTCGCAGCTTGGAACGGCGTAGGGGCAATTAAGAATTAAGAATTAATAATTAAAAATTGAAAAAATATTTAAAAAAGGGGTAAAGGAAAAATTGGGGGGGACGATAATTAAATTAAGAATTAAGAATTAAGAATTAAGAATTAAGAATTAAGAATTAGCATATTAACTGATTATTATTCTAAAAGATAGTTAAGAATTAGTAATAACTATTAATAGATAAGAAGGTTGATATGATGAAGGAAAATTTGGTTTACCAAAAGGCATTTAAGTTTTCTATAAAGATAGTTAATTTGTATAAGTATTTGTGTAAATATAAGAAAGAATATGTTCTTTCAAAACAAGTTTTACGTTCTGGTACAAGTATAGGTGCCAATATAAAAGAAGGAATATTTGCGCAAAGCAAAAAAGACTTTTTGTCAAAGATGAATATTGCATTGAAAGAATGTTCTGAAACAGCTTATTGGTTAGAATTGTTAACTGCAACAAACTACATGGATGCTAACGCATCAAAATCTATACTAGGTGAATGTACAGAATTGAATAAAATTTTAGTTTCAATAGTTAAAACAACAAAGGAAAAATTAACTATTAATTAAAAAGGCAGCCTAACGGCATGCGTGTTCCACGCTAGTTAGGGGGTTTAAAAAAATTATAATACAGATTTTCTGAAGCGAAGCGGAAGAAAATCCTCCATAATTATTAATTCTTCATTATTAATTATTAATTAACCAAGCTTTAAGAGTCATCACTGACTTTTAAATAAATAAAAATAATGGCAAGGATGCCAAAAAACAAAACTCAAGGAGGAATTTATTATGATAATTAACCACAATATGAATGCTATGAACGCTCACAGAATGATGAGCGGTAACACAGTAGCTGCAGGAAAGTCAATGGAAAAATTAAGCTCAGGTTTAAGAATAAACAGAGCTGGAGATGATGCTGCAGGACTAGCTATATCTGAAAAAATGAGAGGACAAATTAGAGGACTTGACCAAGCTTCAAGAAATGCTCAAGACGGTATTTCATTGTTACAAACAGCTGAGGGAGCACTTAACGAAACTCATTCAATTCTTCAAAGAATGAGAGAGTTATCAGTTCAATCATCAACAGATACAAATACAGCGGATGATAGAGCAAAGATTCAATCAGAAGTAGATGAATTGGCTAAAGAAATAACAAGAATATCAAATACAACTGAATTTAATACTCAAAACCTTATGGCTGGTGGATTGAAGGATACATTCCATATCGGAGCTAATAAAAATCAAAACATTACAATTTCAATTAATGCAATGGATGCAAAAGCTCTAAGTGTGTCAGGAGATATGGAAGTATACAGTGTTGATGCTACAAACGCCGCAGGAATTGGAAGTGTAGAAAATCCATCTGATAATTTAGATGGTTATAAAATTACTACTGTGGCAAAATCTGCTGCAACAGCAGGTACAGCAATAACTGGTGCTGCTGTATCACAAAGTAATGCACTTGGGGGAGCACTTGCAGGTACAGCTGGTGACTACAATGGTTCACAAGATGCTACAATAATGGTACGTATTGATAGTACTGCAACAGTAGGCGGAAAAGAACAAGTTGCTGGTGCATCAATTTCTCTTGATGGTGGTAAATCATACCAAAGTGTAACTGTTACTCAAGGAGCTAATAGTACATTCCAATATGCTGGCATGACTTTAGGAATTGCCGAAGACGCTGAAAATGCAAATGGAAATACTTATACTTTCCAAGTTGCGGCAGAGTACAAGCAAGTGAAGCTTCAAGATAGCGCATCAGCAGATGTTGGAGCAACTGCAAAGATTTATAACAATCAAACAAGTGCAGTAATTGGTTCTACAGATAAGAATATAAAAATTAACTTTGATTATGCAACTCTTGATGGAACTGGGACTAAAACTTCTACATTAGATAGAAATGTAACTGCATCAACGAAAGCAACTTTCGGAGCAGATGGTTCTATTGTATCACAAGCCGTAACTTATAAGGGAATCGATGTTTCAACACAAAAGAATGCTAATAAAGCTATAGAAACTATTAATAAAGCTATAACAACAGTATCCGAAGAAAGAAGCAAGCTTGGTGCTTACCAAAATAGATTAGAGCACACAATAGCTAATCTAGGAACTTCTTCAGAAAACCTTCAGTCAGCAGAATCAAGAGTTAGAGACGTAGACATGGCTAAAGAAATGATGAACTTCTCAAAGAACAACATCCTTAGCCAAGCTGCTCAAGCTATGTTGGCTCAAGCAAATAATCAACCTCAAGGAGTATTACAATTATTGAGATAGGTTATTTGAGGGTCCCTTAAGGAGTAATCCTTATTGCAAATCGGGTGAATTGCTGGAACTTCCTTAGAGCTGGATTCCCTACAACGTAGTTCGAAAGGACAAGCGTGATAGGTTAAAAAGAATTCAGATTGGATAATCAGCAGCCGAGCTCCTGTACCGAAAGGTTGGAGAAGGTTCAACGACTAAGACGAACCAGCTAAGTAATTGAGAATTGAGGATTGAAAGTGGAGAATTAAGATGATTTTTATTCACTTTGTTCATAAAAATCTTAATTATATGCTGATGAGGTCTGTAGGGAATGAGGTTTCCCGAAGTACCCGACAACCAACTACAGAGTACAAATATCAAAGTACAGAGAACAGATGTTAGTTTTTGTATTGGTTGAAGATATAGTCTGGCAGATACTGAAAGGTATTTGATGGTACCGCAAGCTAACCAACAACCTCAAGGAGTTCTTCAATTATTAAGATAGTTGATAAATTTACAATAGTATAATAATATGGAGTCAGGGTGAAAGCTCTGGCTTCTTTTTAAATTAGAGGAAAGGAGGGATAATTTATGAGAGAGGTAGATAAAATTGTTTATATTACTAATAACAGGATTACTATTAATATAGAAAAATTTTATGACAATCTAAAATTAAGTTTAAAATACAATGGTCAAGAGGATCAATTTGGAATTTATGCAAAAGGAAGGGGGTATTTTAGAAATGCTATACTTGAAATGTTTGAATCCTTAAATAAAGGGATTTATGTTTATATCGATAATCAATATTTTGTAGGAATGGAAAGCTTCAAGGAATGGCTTTATAGTGATAATAATTTACAGCTTGGAATTATAAAACATAAAGAATTCATTGATATAGCATATGATACTATAAAGGAAAAAGGTTTATATTAACAAGAGGACTTTATGGTGACAGGTAGCAAACAAAAAAAAGTCTTCCGCTTCGCTACATCCTTTTTTTGTCACGATCCCAGGGGGCACGTCCAGCTAAGCTGGACCATACTAGCTGGTGAAAGTCCAGCAAAGGTAATCGTCAAGGAGCCTTTTAGCTAGCCGCGGTGCATATAAGAAATTATATGTGCTAAGTGTGGTGACAAAGTGTTCGGAAGAATGCGAGCAAAAGTATAGGTCGTAACATAAAGTGAATCCTGCCATATCGTTAGCAAACAAAAAAAGTCTTCCGCTCCGCTACATCCTTTTTTTGTCACGATCCCAGGGGTGTAAATTTTGCCAAATATATAATTAAAATACAAACCTCTCTGTTAGTGGTAAAATAAAATTACCCACTTAAGGGAAAGAAAATTCCCCACCTATATGGAAAAATATAAGTCCTTTGTAGTTTAATATAATTAAAATACTACAAAGGGGAAGATATATATGTTGGGGGTAGAAATGCATACAACAATAGAAACGCTTTTTAAAAAAGGATATAACAAGTCACAAATAAGCAGAATATTAGAAATAGATAGGAAAACAGTAAGAACATACTTAGAGAAAACTAAACAAAATGGAATAGCAGAAAGGAAAACATATCCAACAATATTAGATCCATATAAAGAATATATAAATATTCAAATATCAAAGGATTTAACAGCTAAAAGAATATTTCAAGATTTGCAAAGGGATTATAACTTTAGTGGAAGCTATGATACGGTAAAACGATATATAGCTAAAATTAAAACAACTCCGCCGAAGGCTTATATGGTATTAACAAGTTTACCAGGTGAAGAAGCTCAAGTAGATTTTGGATATATAGGCACAATAAAAGTTAATAATAGGCATAAAAAAGCTTGGATATTCGTTATGACACTAAGTTATTCAAGATATATGTATGTTCAAATTGTATTTGACCAATCTGTTAAAACATTTATTGAATGCCATAAAAATGGATTTAAATACTTTGGTGGTGTACCTGAAACAGTAAAGCTTGATAATTTAAAAGCTGGCATTTTAGAAGCTGATTTTTACGAACCTACGGTTCAAAAGAATTACGCTACATTTGCTGCACATTATGGCTTTTGGGCGCAGCCCTGTAGGGTTAGAACTCCTACGGATAAGGGGAAAGTGGAATCAAATGTAAACTACGTTAAGGATAATTGTTTTAAAGGAAGAGAGTTTTCTGATATTGAAGAAGCTAGAAAATTTCTATTAGATTGGCTTAAAAATACTGCAAATGTAAGGAAGCATGGTACAACTAAAAAAATACCTCAAGAAGTTTTTAATACAGTAGATAGCAAACAAAAAAAGTCTTCCGCTCCGCTACATCCTTTTTTTGTCACGACCCCAGGGGAGTAAATTTTACCAAATATATAATTAAAATACAAACCTCTCGTAGATAAAGTAAACTGAAGCTTAATCTATGGGAGGTTTTTATGCTGCTGGTATTACTTGAAAAAATACTTACTAATCCGTAGGATACTTGGTATCTGGTGTTTTTCTGAATACAATGATTTGCCTACTGATGGGGAAATAAACTCTTAAATTTCATGTACATATTGTAAGTAAATATTGTATATGTTACAGTATTATTATAGAATAAAAAACCAATAATATAAATGCTACCTTATAATACATGGAAAGGAGTGATTTTAATGTCTTTAGCAAAAAAACTTATAGAAATATCAAAGGATATGTCCGAAGATATGTTATCGGAAGTTATAGATTTTGCAGAATATCTAAAAGAAAAAAATAATAAAGAGCATAAAAAGTTAGTTGATGAATTTATAAAAGAAAATGACATAGCTCTAAAGGAGTTAGCTAAATGAAGATGATAAGCTTAGAAGTTTTAATGTATATTCATAACCAAACAATTTCAAAACATGGAGGAAAAACAGGAATTAATAACATGTCTTTAATAGAGAGTGCATTAGAAACTCCATTTTTAACCTTTGCTGGTGAAGATTTAAACAAAACTACAGAAGATAAAATAGCAGCATTAACGTATTCACTTATAAATAACCATGGATTTAAAGATGGCAATAAAAGAGTTGGAACTATAGTTATGGGTGTATTATGTAAAATGAATAAAATTAACTTAAAATTTTCTCAAACAGAATTGATTGAATTTGGACTTAATGTAGCCAATGGATCTTTTTCTAAAGATGCCATAAAACAGTGGATATTAAAACATAGTATTTAAGCATAAGATAGCAAACAGTTACTGTCTTATGCTTAAATTTTTAGCAAACAAAAAAAGTCTTCCGCTCCGCTACATCCTTTTTTTGTCAAGACTCCTGGTGAGTAAATTTTACCAAATATATAATTAAAATACAAACCTCTCATAGATAAAGTAAACTGGAGCTTAATCTATGGGAGGTTTTTATGCTGCTGATATTACTTGAGAAAATACTTACTTTAGATACGTATTATTTTTACATTATATTCTATGATATAATTTGAATTGAGGATAATATATTTTGTTATCTTAGAAAATTTATGGAAGTAGAAAATGATGTATTTGTTAGGGGGTTGCCTATTTGTCTTATAAATTAAATGCCATGTATTTTAGTGCTACAGGTACAACAGAAAAAGTTGTATGTGGCATAGCAAAGAAGCTTTGGGAAAACATAGGATTAAAAGAAGAAAAAGAACATATAAATATTATAGATTTCACATTGCTACAGGAAAGGCAAAAGACAGTAGAATTTTCAAAGGATGATATCCTTATTATAGGAGTTCCGGTTTATGCGGGAAGGGTGCCTAATGTGCTAACAAAGTATTTAAAGTCCATTATTGGTAACGGGGCATTGGCAATTTCGGTGGTGGTTTATGGAAATAGGAATTATGATGATGCATTAATAGAACTAAAAGATATACTAGAATGGGATGGGTTTAGAGTTATAGCAGGGGCTGCATTTATCGGAGAACATGCTTTTTCTAATACCTTAGCTAAAAATAGACCAGACCAAAAGGATATGGAATTGGTGAGTTATTTTGCTGATAAAATATATAATAAGGTATATAAAAAAATTATAGATGGAAATGAAATTGAAACTGTATTTGTAAAAGGGATTAAACCTTATAGAAAGTATTATATGCCAAAGGATGAAAAAGGTAATGCTATTGATATAAGAAGGGTTCAGCCCAAAACAAAGGATAGCTGTATAAATTGTAAGCTTTGTGCAAGAATTTGTCCTATGGGATCTATTGATTTTCAAGATGTGACTAGATTAAATGGCATTTGTATTAAATGCTGTGCCTGCATTAAAAAATGCCCTGTGGGGGCAAAATATTTTGACTATATAGGCTATTTAAAGCATAAACATGAGTTAGAAATTAAATTTGAATGTAGACGAGAACCAGAGATATTTTGGTGATGCTATCTGGTATATGGTGATTACTTTAAATAATTAAGGCTATAAAATAAAAATATTTATGGTAAAAGAGAATTGTAATAAAATCCAGTAATTAGGCATCTACTGCTTGATTGCTGGATTTATTTTATAAAAAATATTTTTAAATACTATACAGGAATTTTTTGCGCTTACAAAGAGTTATGATAAAATATTAATAAAGGAATGAAACAATAATTAGAGGTGTAGGATGAAAGATATAGATAGTTATAGTAAGAAAGTTATAGAATTGGATAAAATTGATGAAATATATAAAACAGAATCCTATGAAGAATTATGCAAGGTAGTAGCTGATTTAATAAAAGAGGAAAGACTTTTGCCGGTGAAGAATAGCGGTGGAAATGGTAAAAAGCCAACGCTATATAAAAAATATAGGATATTGGAGAAAAATAAAGATAATAGTGAGATTCTTGATGAAATAAATTATAAACTATCAACTAAATTCAGTATTGAATATTATAAAAATCATTTAGAAAAGTATAAGGAACATAGAGAATATATTCTTAAATTAAATGATTTTATAACTAATAAGCAGTGGTTATTAAGTAAACCCATTTCTATGAATGAAAGATCCTTTCAAATATGGGGAAGGGAGAAGTTTTTGCAAAAGGAAGGGGGAAAAACTATTTTAAAAAATTTAGGAATTGATTTAAAAGAACTAAATTATTATGATACTTCTGAACCTTTGGCATATTATTCAAAATATAAAGAAACACCACAAAAGGTTTTAATTATAGAAAATAAAGACACTTATTATACGATGAGGAGACATTTAATTAGTGGCGGAGATAATATTTTTGGAGAAAATATTGGCACTTTAATATATGGTGGAGGTAAAAATATTAATAAAGCTTTTAATGATTATAAGATATCCGTTGAAGATTATGTTTCAGATAGTAGAAATAAAATATTATACTTTGGTGATTTAGATTATGAAGGAATTATTATATATGAAGGTTTATATAAGCTGTTTAGCGAAGAATATAATATTATTCCATTTATAAGTGGATATAAAAGGATGATTGACAAGGCTAAAATTGAATCAATATGTTTACCAAAGACTAAAGAGGGTCAGAATAAAAATATTAGCCAGATATTTCTAAGAGAATTTGATGAGGAATACAGAACTAAAATAGAAGAAATATTAAAAAATGATGTATATATACCGCAGGAGATAGTTAGTATTATAGATTTATAGTTGGAGGAGAAAATGGATTTAAGTTTTTTAGATGTACAACATATAAGAATGAAAAAGATTGGGGCATACGCGTTGCTTTTTAGAAATAGTATAGCTAAGGGCACTTGGAAAAAGTATGGTTTTGAAGAAGGTTATGAACAGGATAATTTAATATTTTCAATATTGCTTTACATAATGGAACAATCTTTGAAGGAAGAAATATGTACTATTGACCATATAGCAGCCTTTATTGATGAGGTTAACAATCTTCATTTTAAAAAGGGTATAACCTATGAGGAGTGCAAGAATTTAGGGGAGTTTATAGTGAATGCCATTTTATGTGATGAAGGTAATGCAATGTATTTTAAAGCCTACAACTTTAAGGAAGGGCAATACAGGGATATTAATATAAGCTTTATTAAAAACAAAATGGAATATATTGATGGTGTAAGAAGGGTGTCATATTCATTAACAGATGATGGATACTCACTGCTGTTATCTACCTTAGAAATTGAGGAAAATTTAAAAATTACTATTCATGAAATTGTATTTAAAATGCATTTAGAAAAAGCATCTTATGATAAGGCAGTGGATGATATTAAAAATATATTTAATATGCTTAGAATAAGAGTTCAAAGCATGGAGAATGCCATAAGGAAAATAAGAGAAAACCCTCTTTCCTATTCAGCAGAAGACTATAAGTCTATGATGGAAGGAAATTTAGAAATTTTAAATAATACTAAAAAACAGTTTCTTATTCATAGAGAGATGGTAAATGAAAAGATTAATGAGTTCATTGACTATGATATACACATTAAAGAGTTAAATAAAGAGGAAGAAGAAAACCTTAATAATTTAAAGATAATAGAGAAGTATTTAAGCAGGACTATCGATGAGGATCAGAAGGTGCTGAAAAAGCATTTTGATTTGAAGGATGTTTATGGAAGGGAACTTGAGAATATCTCGAAAATGTCTTTGATTGAAAGATTTAATTTTAAGACAGAGGTTTATGATAAAATACTAGAGAGTCCAGAGAAACTAGAAGATATTGATATATTTTTTAGACCACTATTTAAAATGAAGCCCCACAAATTTTATAACATAAATAAAGCATTAGAATATCAAACGATTATTAGAAAAAATCAAGTTGAAGAGGATGAGGAACTTGCCATTGATGAGGATGAAGTAATTGAAGCTGAAAACAGGAAAAGGTTAGAAAGACTAAATAAGTATAAAGAGGTAATAGAATTACTTTTGGAGTTAGCCGTTGAAAGAAGTAAAATTTCTTTAGGGGAAATTAATTCTCTAATAAAAGAAAGTAACATATTAATGAATACTTTAATTCCAACAGTGGAAATATTTAGAGAAGTTATTATTGAAATGCTTAAAAATAGAGTTATAGATATAGATGACATAAGAGAAGAAAGAAAAAACTCTATTGAATCTGGTGAAATAGAATTTCAACTTAATAAGAGTATTTTAGAAATTATAGATGGAAATAAAAGTTTTAAAAACATAGCAAAAATAAAAGTTGAAAAGATACTGGATAGTGAGGAAGTTAAATTAGAGGGATTACTTAATGAAAATGGAGATATAAAAAACTTCATATGCTCAGATATTTCTATTGAGATTACAAAGATAGGAGGCTTGAGGTTATAATGGCATATACTACTGAAGAAATTAAGCTTAGCAATAAAATATTTTACTATTTATTAAAGCATGGTGAGCTGAAAGAAGATGTAGAAGAGCTTTACAAGAATTATTCTGAAAATGAGAATGTAACGGAGCTTGTTAAAGAGATGGGGGAGGCGTCAGAATGCTATGTTAAAAAGTATGGTGGAATAGTATATCTGATACCTAAGGAAGATAATGACTTTATAGGATATTCAAAAGGGGAGCTTAAAAAAGCATTATGTAAATCTGGAGCAAATGATAAGGATTATTATTTATCTCAATTTGTCATATTAACTCTTTTAGTTGAGTTTTATAGCTCTCAAAGTATTTCAAGCAAGTCCAGGGAGTATATTAAAGTTGGTGAATTTTTGAATATTATCACTGATAGATTAAAGGATGGAATTGAAAGAGCAGTTGATAATGCGGAAAGTGGAATTGCCTTTGAAAATATACTTGAAAGATTTGAGGCTTTAAAAAGTAGTGATAGCAAAAGTACCTCCAAGACAACAAAGGAAGGTTTTATAAATACAATTTTAGATTTCTTGGATAGTCAGGGGTTAATATATTATATTAAGGGCGACGATATGATTAAAACCACTAAAAAGCTGGATAGTTTTATGGACTGGAATCTGTTAAATAAGAATAATTACAATAGAGTATTAAAAGCTTTAGGAGAAGAGATAAATGAGTAAAATACATAAAATTAGGTTTGTTAATTTAAATTATAATTACAATACTATGAAAATAGATGATGAGAAATTTTATTTAAATGGCGAAAATACTATGCTTAACTTGAGAAACGGTGGAGGTAAATCTGTACTTGTTCAAATGGTTATGGCTCCTTTTGTTAATAGAAGATACAGAAATACAAAGGATAGAGCTTTTGAAAGTTATTTTACATCAGGAACTCCTACGTACATATTGGTTGAATGGAAGCTGGATGATGGAGCAGGTTATTTATTAACAGGTATGATGGTTAGAAAAAAAGAAGCAGCTTCCGATGAAAATTCAAAAGAAAAGCTGGACATTATAAACTTTATTCATGAATACAGAGATAAAAATGAATATGATATTGATAATATTCCTATAATTGATGAGAAAGCTGATAGGAGAGTAGTAAAGAGCTATGCTAATTCTAAAAATCTATTTGAGAATTTGAAAAAGAATAGAGAGCTTAAGTTTAATTATTATGATATGAATAACTCTGTAACTACTAAAAATTATTTTAGTAAATTAGAGGAATATAAAATTAATTATAGGGAATGGGAAACTATAATTAAGCAGATAAACTTAAAGGAGTCAGGGTTATCGGAACTTTTTACTAAGGCTAAGGACAGCAAGGGATTAGTTAAAGAATGGTTTTTACCAGCAGTGGAAAATAAGCTAAAAATTGATGAGGACAGGATTGATAATTATAGAAAATTATTAGATAGATACATTAAACAGTATAGGCAAAATAAAGCAAACATTGATAAAAAGGCAAAGCTTGAATTATTTAATGAGTTATCTAAGGGTATACATATGTGCTGCGATGAATTTATTAGTACAGCTGAAAAAAAGGAAGAGATAAAAAATTATATTGGGAATGTAATAGAATTTTTAAAGGAAAAGCTTGAAGATAAAGAAAGGGAAGAACTGGAATTAGAGGAATTAGCTAAAAGCCTTAATGACAAAATAGAAGAGCTTCGATATGAAGAAGAATCAATAAAAATATATAAAAAACAGGATGAAATTTATAATTTAGAAGACCAGATTAAAAACCAGCAGGAGCTTCTTAATGAAAGTGAAGGTAGAAAAAATAGTTTAATAAGAAAAGGGAATATATTAGAGTGTGCTAAGATACACAGGATGTATCAAAATACTTCAAAAGAGTTACAGCAGTATGAAACTGAACTGCGTATATTGAATAAAAAGAATGAAGATAGTGCACCGTATATTAATAATCTTGGTTTTACTATAAGAGGAATTCTACAAAAGGAACTATATACTGTAAAGATAGAGAAATCAGATAAGGTACAATTGAAGAAGGATTTAGTAAAGGAAAAAGAGGATATCAATGATAAACTTAATACTAATAGAAAAGAAAATTATGGCTTAACGGAGAAGAAAGGTAGCTTGTCAGCGGAGATTCTATCCTTTGGTAAATTGGAAGATAGCTTTAATAGAAATTATAGGTTAAATCTATTTAGAAATATTGAGGGGTATTTTGATGATCAGAAAGTGCTTGTTATTGATAAAGAAATTAATGATGAAATCTTTACCTTAAATAAGGAAAGAAAAAGTATTGTGGAAAAAATATTATCTGATGAAGAAAAATTAAAAAGTAAAGAAAGTGAAAGAAAAAGAAATTTCCAAAATATCTATGATGTTAAAAACAAATTGGCTAACAAAGCTTTAGAACTTGAAAAGGCTGAAGAAGAAATAAAGAAACGAAAGGATATAATTAAGTTTGTTTATTTAGAAGAAGATAAGGTTTTTGATGGTGAAAGCATAGTTAACGCTTTTGATAGAAAAATAGACTTCTTAAAGGAAGATGAAACAAAGTTAAAAAGGCAATTTGAGGGTATAGTAAGTGAAATTGAAAAGCTTAAAACTGGAAAAGTTCTAGAGCTTCCTAAGGATGTTGAAGAAAAGCTTAGACAGAAGGATATTAGTATAACTTATGGAATGGAGTGGTTGAAGAAAAATGGTTATTCCCTAGAGAAGAATAAAAAGCTTGTAGAGGATAATCCATTTATTCCCTATTCTTTAGTAATGGATGATAAGGAATTGGAAAGCCTAGAAAAAGAATGCTTAGATATTTTTACATCTTTCCCTATATCAATTATTAACAGGAAGGACCTTGAAAATGGAATTGACAATATCAATGCAGGTATTGTGAATTTAAATGGAGTTAGTTTTTTTATTTCCTTTAATAATAAGCTGCTAAATGAAAGTGAACTATTAATATTGATAGCGGCTAAAGAAAAAGAGGCAGAAGCTGTACAGTCTAAGATAGGTGAAAAGAAAGAGAATATTGCTTTCTATGAGGAAAAAAGAAATCTAGTTAAGTATTCAGAATTAACCCTTGAAGGCTATGAGGTATTAAAAAGAGAAATAAAACTACTAGGGGAAGAAGAGCAGGAATTAAGACAAATAGAAATTAATTTAGAAAAGAGTATATTAAGTCTTCAGGATGAAATAAAGAATAATAAAGAAAAAGGAAAGCTTTTAGAGAAGAATATTGAAAGCAACAGTTCTAAGGCAAAAGCTTTTAAAGAGCTTATAGAAGCTTATGAACAATATAAGAAGGATAAAATTTCTTTAGAAAGAGTTGAGGAAAGGCTAAAGATAATACAGGATGAAATAGATAAAGGAGAAAATAGAAAAAATCAGATAGAAAATGAAATAAATGAGTGTAGCATCTCAATTAATCATTATATTAATAAAGAAGAAAAAGCTTTGAAGGAGCTTTCTAACTTTAATATTTATAGATCTGGAACTAAAATTGAAAAAGATATAGAGGATTTATTATCTGAATACTATGCTTTAACTAAAGACATTACAAGTACGGAAAAAGAATTGCGAGATAAAATAAAGGTTCTTTCTGAAAAGTTTAATGAGGTTGAAAGAGAACTTAATTTAAAAGCTGATAAATATAAAGTAAGTGAAAGTGATTATATTAATGAAACTTATGATATTCATAAAGAGTTCGAAATAAAAGATGAATTGGATAAAGAAAGTAATAGCTATAAAAGTTTACTTAAGGAATATAATAAGCTTAATAGTGCTATTAATATTACAAAAAGCAAGTTGGATGATTTATATAGCTTTTTAAAAGATAAATTTGATAGAGAAGAGCCCAAAAATAAGAGTTTATTAATAGAAAAAGATTTTAAGCTGGAAATTGAAAAGTTTAAATTAATGATTCATGAAAGTAACAATAAAAAAGTTCAGGTTAATAAGTTAAAAGCTAAAATAGAAAATAATTTAACTAGCTTGAATGAATTTAATGATTTAAATGTTATAGAAAAAGTGGTTGTAGACATAGACTTAAATCAATTAGATAGTTTCATAGGAAGGCTTAAAAGGGATTTTAATAATATTAAGGATGAAGAAATTAATAAGGAAAAAAATCTTACTAATTTAGTTGTTGATATTGAAATAAAGGATGAATTTAAACATGAAAGCTTGTTTAAAGAGCCAATTCAAACACTTAAAGCCTTAAAAAGCAAGCCTAAAGAGTTTAAGAAACAATTGAATTTAATTACTAATTCCTATGAACTGATCATGGAAAAGCTATTGGCAGATATTGAGCTTATTGAAAAAGAAGAGGGCAAAATACTAGAGAGCATATTAGAGTATGTAGAAGATGTTCATGAAAATATTGAAAAGATAGATGAAAATTCATCCATTACCATTGGAACCAGAAGGCTAAAGATGCTAAGTATAAAGGTTTCTGATTGGAATGAAAATAAAGAGCTTTATAAGATCAGATTAAAGGAATATATCGAGCAGGTAAGAGGGCAAAGCATAAAGGCTTTAGAGCAGAACGAAGATATAGAAGATATTATTAGTAATAATATCAATATAAATAAGCTTTATGATGAAGTTGTTGGAATTGGATCAGTAAATATTAAGTTATACAAAATTGAAGAAGATAAGCAAAGGCAGATTACTTGGGATGAAGTTTCAAAGAACTCAGGTGGAGAAGGATTCCTATCAGCATTTGTAATATTATCAAGTCTGTTATCCTATATGAGGAAAGATGAAAGTGATATATTCAGCAGAAAAGAAAGTGGTAAGGTGCTTATAATGGATAACCCTTTTGCTCAAACAAGTTCAGCACACCTTTTAAAACCATTAATTGATATTGCTAAAAAGAGTAATACTCAGCTTATATGTTTAACAGGGCTCGGTGGAGATTCCATATACAATAGATTTGATAATATTTATGTGTTAAATCTTATACCATCTAAGCTTAAAAGTGGTGTTAAGTATTTGAGGAGTGAACATACAAAGGGAGAGGAAGAAGAAGTAATTGTAGCATCAAGATTTAAAATAGAAGAACAAATTAAATTGTTTTAGTTAGGATATCTGGTATCTGGTGGTTTAATATTTTTTAAATTAATTTTACGCATTATTTTCCACTTGAAGCAATATAAATCTAATGATAAAATATCTGTATTAATAAGTTATGGTGGTGAATTACATGAATAAAGAAATATTAAGTGCGATTAGCAATTTGTTAGATGAAAAATTAAACCCAATAAAAGAGGATATATCAGGTTTAAAAGAAGATGTATCAGGCTTAAAGAAAGATGTATCAGGTTTGAAAAAAGATGTGTCAAGTTTAAAAGAAGATGTATCAGGTTTAAAGAAAGATGTATCAGATTTAAAAGAAGATGTGTCAAGTTTAAAGAAAGATGTATCAGGTTTAAAAGAAGATGTATCAGGTTTAAAAAAAGATGTGTCAAGTTTAAAGGAAGATGTAAAATATATAAAAATTCAACAAAAGGAACATGGAAGAATTTTAAGTATACTTGAAGATAAAGCTATAACCAACAAAGCAGAACATGATAAAATGTTTAATGAAATTGCTCATCTTTCAGGAAATGTTGAAAACATGAGAAAAGATTTAGCTACAGTAGAAATAGTAACAGCTAGAAACATGGAGAATATAGCAAATCTAAAGGTTATAAAATAGGATACTAAAAGTATTAATTTTAAATAATGGCCCAAAGCTAGTTAAAGCTATTGGGCTTTTTTATATTTAATCATAATTTTTTAATCTAAATATAAATATTTTTTGAAAGCTACCGATGTATATATATAAGGATATTATTTTGTTTTAATGTAAAAGAATGAAGGGATTGATTTTATGAGGCTTATGCATAATTTAGCTTCTTTGAATATTTATAGAAATTACACTAGTACCTTGGAAAGACAAAGTGGTGCTATGAGTAGAATATCTTCGGGATATAAGATAAATGGAGCTAAGGAAGAGGCTAATGATTTAGCAAAAAGTGAAAGAATGAGAATGAGCATAAGAGGACTTGAAATAGCTTCTAGAAATGCTCAGGATGGCATTAGTATGCTGCAAACAGCAGAGGGTGGCATGGATAATATGACTTCCATACTTCAAAGGGTTAGGGAGCTAACTGTTAAATACAATAATGGTACTAACACAGATGGTGACAAGGCAATTATTCAAGGGGAAATAAAGCAGCTTCTAGAGGGATATGATGACATATGTGAAAACACAGAATTCAATGGTAAGAAACTTCTATCCGAGGAAATGACAATTGAGACAACCATTGGCGCGGAGTGTGGAGAAAATTTAAAGATAAGATTAAAAGATTTAAGAAGCGGTAGTATAAAAGATCATGATATTAAATTAGAAGATTTAAAAGAAATTAAGGAAAAGAATATAGATCCAAATAAAGCTTTACAGATGATAGATTATTCCATTGACACCCTTGTAAAAACTAGAAGTCAGTGTGGTGCGCTAGAGAACAGGCTTGGAAGTACTATGTATAGGTTAGTAGAAATAAAAGATAGGGTACAGGGGGCTGAAAGCTCCATAAGAGATGTGGACGTAGCAGAGGAAGTATTATCACTTGCTAAGGATAATGTGTTAATAGAAGCCTCTAATGCTATGATGGTTCAAAGTAATAAATTTCCACAGGATGTTTTGAAAATTTTAGAGAATGTTAGAAATAGATAAATCTTTTGCATATGCAGAAGATTTTTCTATTTTGAGTAATATAATTGTTTTTTTAATAATGCCTAACTTTTTTACATAAATATTTGAAAAGTAAATACAAAATATGCTAAAATAGTACCATGTTATTTGTTTAATAAGAAATTTAATATTATTCAAACAAAATATTATAAAATTTATATTATATATGTGAATTTTAAAATAATTTTGCATTTTAGGCAGGAAAAACTAATATAAATGTTTAATATTATAGAAATAATAGAAGGATGTGAAATTTATGCGAATAGAAAATGTAAACACTTATAATTTATTGAAGAAATCCTTGGATGCAGCATCTTTAAGAAGCAAGGTTATATCCAATAATTTAGCTAATATAAATACAAAAGGATATAAAAGAAGATATGTGACTTTTGAGGAAAACTTAAAAAATGCTGAAGATGGACTAAATATGAAGAAAACATCTGAAAAACATTTAGCTCAAGGGGGAGATTGGTTAAATATGGAGATAAAAAAAGATAACCAGACTTCCATGAGAGAAGATGGAAACAACGTGGATATTGACAGTGAAATAGTAAATCAATCAGCTAATACCTTAATGTATGATGCTCTTACTGTGGAAATTAATAATAGAATTTTAATGAGAAGAAGTGTAATAAAAGGGGGTAGGTAAATATGATAGGAGCATTTAATACAATGCGTATAAGTGCCAGTGGACTTTCAGCAGAAAGACTTAGAATGGATACTATAGCTTCTAATATGGTCAATTACCAGACAACTAGAGACAGTGAGGGGAAAATAAAGGCATATAGAAGAAAGATAGCTGTTTTTCAAGAAAACTTGTCAAATAGTATAGATAATTTAAGCAAAAACCGTGGTGAAGAGCTTTTAGGGGTTAAGTCTGTAGGGATAAAGGAGGATAATTCACCCCTTAGAAAAGTATATGATCCATCTAATCCAGATGCAAATGAACAAGGATATGTAGAGATGCCTAATGTAAATGTATTAAATGAGATGGCGGATATGATAGCCTCTTCTAGAGCTTATGAGGCTAATATTTCAGCTATAAATTCAGAAAAAAACATGTTTTCTAAGGCATTGCAAATAGGAAGGTAGGTATTTAAATGAGAATTAACGAGTTTACACCGGATATGAAAGTTTTTGAATTTTCCCAAGATAAAAAAAATAAAGAAGAAAGTGGGTTAGGTTTTGAAAAATTTCTTAAGGAAAAATTGGACAACCTAAATGAAACCCAGATAAAGGCTGAAGAAACTACAAAAAATTTTATAGCTGGGGAAGAAAAAAATATACATAATGTGATGCTTACTACATCAGAAGCAAAATTATCCTTAGATATGGCTATAGAGGTTAGAAATAAAATAGTTGAAGCATACCAAGAGTTAAATAGAATGCAGGTTTAATTGTTATTGCTTAATTAATAGCAGTGTAGTGAGTGAGGAGTACAGGAAATGAACAAGCTTAAAGAATTTACTAAAAAGATTAAACATAAGTGGTCAGAACTTACTAAAGGAAAGAAAATAGCTTTTACAATAATACCCATTGGGATTATATTTGCAATTATAGCACTATGTATTACTGTAAATGCTCAAAAGTATGGCGTGCTATTTTCCAATATGAATGATAAGGATTTAGGAGCTATTTTAGCTAAGCTAAAGGAAAAAAAGGTGGAATATAAAGTAGAAGGAAAGGCTATAAAGGTTCCAAAAGAAAAGGTAGATGTTTTAAGATTGGAGCTGGCCTCAGAAGTGCCTTTGACCAATGGCAGCGTTGGTTTTGAGATTTTTGATGAAAGCAAGTTTGGGGCTACAGATGAAGAAATGAAAATTAAATATCAGAGAGCAATGGAGGGAGAGCTTGAAAGAACTATAAAAGGACTTCCGGAGATAGATGATGCAAAAGTTCACTTAGTTATGTCACAGGACAGTGTTTTTGTAAAAGAGGATACTCCAGCCAGCGCTTCTTTAACTTTGCGTTTAAAATCAGGTAAAGAGCTAAAAAAAGATCAGGTTAAGGCTATTGTGGCATTAATATGTGGAAGTGTAAAAAATTTAGATAAAAAGAATGTAGAAATAATTGCGTCTGGAGATTATGGTACTACTCTTTTAACTACCCCAGATTTATTTGATGAACAGAATAAAGAGTATTTAGGAAATAACCAGGAACAAGAAAAAATAAAAAGCTCCTTAGAAAAAAGTTTGGAGTCAAAGATACAAGCTATGCTTGAAAAGGTTTATGGAAGGAACAATATTGTTGTAAAGGTAAATGCGGATTTAAACTTTGATGCTATACAACAAAATAGTACAGAGTTTTCACCAAAGGGAACTGTGGTAAGCGAACATATTATTACGGATAATAACAATAGCGGAGAGGCAGCTAATACTAATAGCCCTGTGGATGATAATATGGCTGCAAGAGAAGAGACTACTAAAGGTAGTTCTAACATTTCACATAAAGAAGAAAAGAGAAATTATGAAATATCAAAAAATGAGAAGAAAATAATTAAGGCACCAGGAGCTGTAAATAAATTAACTACTTCTGTACTTTTAAATGGAAATATAGATGCAGCTACAAAATCAGCGGTTACTAACTTGGTTATAGGAGCTGTAGGATATGACGAAAAGCGAGGAGACACCATAAGTATAGAAGGAATGAATTTTGATAAAACAGTGGAAGATAAAGCTAAAAAAGATATTGAAGCTATGGAAAAACTTAAAGAAAAGGAAAGATTAAAGAAGATAATAATGGGCAGTGTAGTTGGAGCGGTATTATTACTAGCATTAATAATAGCTTTAATAATAAAAACTAGAAAGAAGAAAAATGAAGAGGAAATAGATGAGGAAGTTAAAGGCCTTGATGTAGTCATAGGAAATAATATACAGCCTAAAGAAGCTTTTGAATCAATTAATTTTGAAGAAGATAATGAAAAAACTCATTTAGAAAAGGAAATAAAGAATTATGCAACAGAGAAGCCAGAACAGGTAGCAGAAATAGTAAAATCATGGCTTACGGAAGATGAGAGGTGATTTTAATTGGCTAAAAATACGGATAAACTAACAGGGGTTCAAAAGGCTGCTATACTGTTTATAACCTTAGGACCAGAAGCAGCGGCTAAAATTATAAAAAGGCTTCCGGAGACAGATATACAGAAAATAACCTATGAAATAGCAAATATAACCTCTGTAAAGTCAGAACAAAGAATGGAAATACTAAATGAGTTTATTGAAATAAACAAGGCGAAGGATTACATAAAAGAGGGCGGTATAGGATATGCAAGGGATGTTTTATCAAAGGCATTAGGTCCTCAAAGGGCCATGGAAATACTTAATAAGGTTACAGAAGCCACACAGCAGTATAGGCCGTTTGCTATAGCTAGAAAAGCAGATGCTCATCAGCTTTTAAATGTAATAGCTAATGAGCATCCTCAAACAATTGCACTTATACTTTGTTATATGCAGTCAGAAAAAGCTGGACAAATTATATCGTCCTTACCAGAGGAGCTTCAAAGTGATGTGGCATATAGAATAGCTACTTTAAGTAACATATCCCCTATGGTAATAAAGGAGATAGAAAAGGTTCTTGATGGTAAATTGTCTTCTGTGGTTCGTTCAGATGCAACTACTATGGGCGGGGTACAAACCCTTGTGGATATTTTAAATAGAGTAGATAGAAATACAGAGAAGAATATAACCGAAGGACTAGAAAGAGAAGACGAAGAATTAGCTGAAAAGATAAGACAATCTATGTTTGTATTCGAAGATATTATTTCTTTAGATGATGTATCAATCCAAAGAATTTTAAGAGAAGTGGAGACAAAGGATTTGGCACTAGCTTTAAAAGGAGCTACAGAAGAAGTTTCAAATGTTGTATTTAGAAACCAATCCAAGAGAGCGGCGGCTTCCTTAAAAGAAGATATAGAGTTCTTAGGACCAGTAAGGCTAATGGATGTAGAAAAGGCACAGCAAAAGATAGTTGCTATAATAAGAAGATTAGATGACGCTGGGGAAATAGTAATTTCAAGAGGTGGAGAAGATGCAATCATCGTTTAATGTAATTAAAAATGAAAATGCAGAGCCTTTGGGAGAAAAAGAAATAGTTGTAGAATACGTTCCTAGAAAAGTTTTGAATACAAATCTATATAAAGAATCAGATGAAAATTTAGATAAAAATCTAGAAAATGAGCCCTATAGCAAACTGGCTACATCTATAGTGGAAGCTGCTAGAAGTAAAAGTGACGAGATAATAAGAAAAGCTTATGAGGAAGCAGCAAAAGTTCAGATGGAAGCAGAGAAAAAGGGCCATAGATTAGGTCATGAAAAGGGATACAAAGAAGGCTATGAAGAAGGATACAGGAAAGCACTAGAAGAGGCTCAAAATGAGGCATTAGCTATAATAGAAACAGCTAATGCCATCCTAAAAAGTGCTAAAGTACAATATGAAGAGTATCTAGAAGAAAAAGAAGAAAATATAAAAGAACTTATGGTAGAGATAGTTTCAAATATATTAAAAAAAGAAGTGAAATGTGAAGATACAATTTCTAATTTAATAAGGGAAGTAGTTAAGGATTCAAGAAAATCACAGGTTTTTATAATTAAATGCAACAGTGTACATGAGGATAAATTAAAGGAAGAGGTTGAGCATTGGAAGGTATCCTTAGGAATAAAGGGGGAGATTTTCATAATTGCAGATGATTTTTTAGAAGAAGCCCAAGTTATTGTAGAAAAGGATAATGGAAAAGTAGAAATACATATTGAAGAATCTATAGAAAAAATAAAAGACATAATTTTAAATTCTTGAAAGGAATGAGACTTCTTGATTAATATAGATTTTAAAAAAATATTAAAAGAAGTTAAGGATACAAATTTTAATTATCAAGAGGGAAAAGTTCAAAAGGTAATAGGATTGACCATAGAAGTTCAAGGTATAAAAGCTTTTATAGGTGAAGTGTGTACCATATATAATGAAAAAAATCATCCTATAAATTGTGAAGTTGTTGGTTTTAAAGAGGACAATGTAATATTGATGCCTCTTGGAGAATTGGTAGGTATATCACCAGGATGCAGAGTAGTTCCTGGTGGAAGACCTTTAAGTGTAAGATGTTCTCAGGAACTTTTAGGAAAAGTTTTAGATGGTATTGGCATACCACTTAACTCAGAGGAGCTAAAGCATGGATATATGTATCCTTTAGACACAGAACCACCGGATCCTTTAAATAGAAGGAGAATTAAAGAGGTTATTCCCACTGGAGTGAGAGCTATTGACGGATTTCTAACCTGCGGCGAGGGCCAAAGAATTGGTATATTTGCAGGAAGTGGCGTTGGAAAAAGTACTACTTTGGGTATGATTGCTAGAGAAGCTAAGGCAGATGTAAATGTTATAGCCCTAATAGGAGAAAGAGGTAGAGAAGTACTAGACTTTATACAAAAGGATTTAGGAGAAGAGGGCATGAAAAAATCCGTTATAGTTTGTGCTACTTCAGATAAGCCAGCATTAGTTAGGCTTAAGGGGGCCTTTACAGCTACAGCTATATCAGAATATTTTAGAGATCAAGGTAAAAAGGTTATATTGATGATGGACTCTGTAACTAGATTTGCCATGGCTCAAAGGGAAATAGGATTAGCCATAGGAGAGCCGCCTGCCACTAAAGGATATACTCCGTCAGTTTTTGCAAAGCTTCCAAGGCTTATGGAAAGAGCAGGTATGTCTCAAGAGGGTTCCATAACAGCGTTTTATACTGTTTTGGTGGATGGCGATGATTTCAATGAACCCATTGCAGATGCTGTAAGGGGTATTTTAGATGGACATATAGTTCTATCTAGAGCGTTAGCTGCAAAAAATCATTATCCAGCTATAGATGTATTGAGTAGTGTAAGTAGACTTATGTCAGAAATAGCAGATAGAGAACACAAAGAAGCTGCTTCTATAGGTAGGGATATGCTAGCTACCTACAAGGAATCAGAAGATTTAATAAATATAGGTGCTTATGTAAAAGGCACTAATAAAAAATTGGACATGGCAATGGAATACAACGATATTTTAGAACAATACCTCAAGCAGAATGTAGATGAAAAAAGTGAATTTAAGGATAATATTCAGAGGTTAAAAAATATGTTTTCCCATAATTAAATTTAGGGGGTAGAAACTTTGCAGGCTTTCAATTTTAAACTTCAGAAATTATTAGATATAAGGGAAAGTATGGAAGAAAAGAGTAAAGTGGAATTTAAAAAAGTACAAAATGAAAAAAATCAAGTGGAACATAAACTTCAAAATTTAAAAGAAAATTATAACAAACATAGAATTATAGATTTCAATAATTCCACAGTGGAAAAGAAAATCCAACAAAACTATCTTAATTCTTTAAATAGATCTATAAAAGAAACAGAGACTCTTTTAGACATTAAAGAAAAAGAAGTGAATATTAAAAGAGAAGAATTGAAGCAAAAGCAAATAGATAAAAAAATAGTGAGAACTTTAAAGGAAAAGAAAAAAGAAGAATTCATAAAAGAGCAAAATTTAATTGAACAAAGGAACAATGATGAATTTGCTCTTTATGCATATATAAGAAATACTAGAAAAGGAGGTGAAATTTAATATGGCAGTAATAGGGAAATCTGCCTCTAATCCTATAGATATTCAAATAAAAAATATATCAAGGGATAAGGCAACATCTAATGATAAACAGCTAAAATTCTTTAAGGATAAATTACAAGAAAAAATGGATGGCAGCTCAATTAATTCAAAAGAAACACAGGAAAAGGAAAGCATTTCCCAAGAGGAAGGTGAAAAAGATACCTTATCTAAGAAAGATGAAAAACTACTTAGTATATTAGAAGAAATTTACAAACTTTTATATGAAAGAAAGCATATAGATATTTCCAAGAAGCTTAAGCCTATTATAAAGGGTGGTAATGGTGAAGAAATAGCTAAAATTGCTGATAGTAAAATTTATAATCTTCTGGGAAATTCAAGTAAAGCCATGGAAGAACAAAATGATGATTTTTCAAGGTTAAAAGCCCTTCTTATAAATAATGAATCAGCTTTAAATTTACAAGGAAAAGATAAAGAAATAATTGAAAAAATTGCATTGCTTGATAATAGTATAGAAGTTTTCAACGAAGAAAATTTAAATGCAAATGATTTAGCTAAATTTATAAGTGAAAAGTTAAAAAATGCAATTGAACATAAAGGATTAACTCAAAATAAGTTAAATGCCATAGAAGTTCCTAAAAAGAATTTTGATGAAATTTTGCAAAAGGACAAAGCCTATGAAAGTATTGAAAATACAACAGTATCCAAGGAAGAAACTTTTCTGAAAAATCTAATAGGCAAGGAAGAAAAGCATAGCCAAGGACAAAATTTAGATTTGCAGTTAAATAAGCTAACTAATTTAGATGGATTAAATAAATTTACCACAATAGATAAAAATCTATCTGTAGAAGTAAAGGAAAATATAACAATTACAAAAGCAAATATGATAGAAGATATGGTTAAAAGTATAAAGTACATGGAAAATAAAGGGCTAAAGGATTTAACTGTAAAGGTTATGCCTAAAGAATTAGGGGAGATTGTTATAAAACTTACAATGGAGGCTGGAAAGATAAAATTAGCTTTAAATGCTTCTTCAAAAGATACATATTATCTATTGAACTCAAATATAGGAGAATTAAGCGAAAAGCTAACTGATTCCAATATTAAGATACAACCAGCAGAAATAAATATATACAATCAAGACACAACCTTTTTTAGCAATGAATTTTCAGGGAATAGAAATGATGCTAAGGAAAATGGTAACTCTTATAGAAAGGGATTTTTAGTACAAGATAAATCTTTAAGTGATGATGAAGAAATAATAAATAACTATGAAATTTATAAAGGAAATTTAAATGCTAAAGTTTAGAAAATATGGAGGTATAAAATATGCCTAATAATATTAATACAGGGAAAAGTTTAGAGGGCTATAATGGTATTTCTGGTAGTTATGAATCCTCAAGGGCAACCAATAGGGGAACGAGAATTGTAAAAAAGGGCAATGAACTAGATAAAAATGCTTTTTTAAGGATACTCACTGCGGAACTATCCAATCAGGATCCCACAAATGCTAAGGATTCCACTCAATTTGTATCACAATTAGCACAGTTTTCTTCTCTAGAGCAGATGGCAAATTTAAATAGCACTATGAGTTTTTCTAGTGCACAATCTCTTGTGGGTAAAGTAGTAGCATTAAATGATTATGATAGCAGAGGAATGCAATATGGTGGACAAGTAGTTAGTGTAAATAAAAATGGAGATGACATTAAATTAACTGTTCAAGTGGTTGAAAACGGTAAAACTACACTTAAAGATTTTAGTTTTTCTTCTGTAGAAGATGTAATTCATTTAAATGACAATAGACTGGATTATATTAATTCAAATATGGGATTTTTATTAGCTTCAAATATGATGGAGAAAAAAATCGAGGCTAAAGTATATGAATTAAATGAAAAAGGCGAAAAAGTAGAAAAAACTTATTCAGGCATGGTAAAGGGAATTTCTAGGGATTCAAATGGAATTAATCTAAAAGTTTTAGTGGAGCAAGATGGAAAGGTTGAAGAGAAATATATACCTTATGATGCAGTAGTTAAAGTAGACATGATTAATCTTAATAATATGGATTAGATTCATGTAGAAAGGATATTGATAGTATGGGATACAGAGTGATAAATGGAAAATTATATCCCGTAGAGAATTTAAACGGACTTTCCAACAATAATAGGATTTGTCCTAAAGAGAATATAAATACAGAGGTAAATTTTAAGCAAATATTAGAAAAAGCTATAGACAAAGAAAATAGATTTACCATATCTAATCATGCAGCTAAAAGGTTGGAGAGCAGAGATATAAAATTTTCTCAATTTGACATGGATAGTATTGATAAGGCTATGAATAAAGCTGAGAAAAAGGGCGCAAGGGAATGTTTAATACTGTATAAAGACATTGCTTTAATAACAAATATAAAAAATAGAACAGTAATAACAGCAGTGCCTAAGGACGAAATGAGTGTGTTTACAAATGTAGATACAGTAGTCCTAGTTTAAAAAAAGAGCTGGACCGAAAGGAAGCTCACTCTTTGCCGATTGACAGAAGCAAAGAAAAAACTAAAAGTTTAAAGTTAAAAAGGGAGGACAACAAATGTTAAGATCAATGTATTCGGGTATCAGTGGAATGAGAGTTAATCAAACAAAGCTTGATGTAGTTGGTAATAATATAGCTAACGTTGGAACCACTGCTTTTAAAGGTAGCAGAGTTAGATTTCAAGATATGTTAAGTCAAAGCATGAGTGAAGCTATAGGACCTGGAAGAAATCAAGGGGGTGTAAACCCTAAGCAAGTTGGACTAGGAGTTCAATTGGCAGGTATAGATACTTTAATGAGCCAAGGAATGATGCAGCCCACAGGAAGAAACCTTGATGTGGGAGTAGATGGAGAAGGGTATTTTATAGTAGGAAGAGGAGCTATTCCAGAAAGCAATGCCGCAGGTATAAAGGTAGATCCAAATGAACATAGCATGAACGGAAATGGAATGCAAGTAAGTTTTACAAGAGACGGATCTTTTACACTAGATCATAGAGGAAATTTATTGACTTCTGATGGATACAGGGTCTTAGGATATGCAGTTACACTTAAAGATGCCAATGGAAATAATTTAGGCCCAAATAGTATAGAATATAGCGCTAATGGAAATTGCAATTTTGTAGATGTGGATTCTGAAAATGGAATAAAAGCAACTGACAATTTAGTACCACTTAGAATACCAGAAGCTATATATGTAAGAGCTACAGTATTAAATAATAATGGTGATGCTACTACCAATACAAAGTTAAATTATACAGGTACAGTAGATGCCACTTCAGATAAGGATAAATTTCCTACTATAGGTATAGATGGGGAAGGAAATAAATTTAGAGGGCCACAGGATGTAAAAATAGAAATTAAATGGGTGAAAAATTCAGATGACCCTACAAAGGGCACCTTTAATGTTTTTGTAAATGGCAAAGATTACGGAAAAGCTAATGAATTTAATAATAAAACGGATGTAAATAGTGCTGAAAAAGATCAAGGCTTATGTGAAATTTTGGGAAACACTAAATTAAACATAGATGCAAGTAAGTTACCAACAAGTGAATCAGCTCCAGCCATAACAGATGAACAAAAAAAATATAGCTGGTCCTATGCTTTAACAGCAGAAGGAGATAAAAAGGTAACTAGTTTTTCTATAGAAAAGGACGGCGTTATTAAAGCTACTCTTGATGATGGTAAGGTTACAGCTCTTGGACAAATAGCTATGGCTAGTTTTAGAAATACAGCAGGATTGAAAAAAATGGGTAAAAATATGTATCAAAACACTGCCAATTCTGGAGAACCTAATATAAGAAGTGGAATAGGCGGTAATCCAGTAGTGGATAATAGTGATGGTTATGGAGATATGATGCAGGGAATGCTTGAAATGTCAAATATAGACCTAGCTGAACAATTTACAGACATGATAGTTGCCAGCAGAGCCTTCCAAGCCAGCGGCAAAATGATAACAACAGGTGACGAAATACTGCAAGACATTATTAATTTGAAGAGATAGGTGAGAAATTAAAATTGACAATTGACAATTGACAATTGACAATTGACAGTGGACAATTGAGAAATAATTAATAACTCAACTTTTGGATAAATTTTAAGTTCTACATTATACAAAGTAAGAAGTAAAAAGTAATAGTAAACAGGTAATAGGTAATAGTGAATAAGTAAGAAGTGAAAGATAATAGTTAACAATTAATAATTATTAAGTGAGAGATTTGCATAATTAATAAATTTAAAATATAGCCACAATATATCGTATTCCGACAATTGGAACTATACCATATATTCACAAGATTTTATTTTAAAATGAATTATGCAATTTCCTCAATAATTAATTATTGAGTGCTATACTAGTGTACCAGAGTACCAAATTTCTAGCACCTAGAACCTAAAAGGAGTACCTAGAACCTAAAAGAAGTACCTAAAAAAGTGGCTAGATATTAGATTGGAGACTGGGGATTGGAGGAGACTAGCAGAAGCCTAGCCCTCTGGCCCACTAGCCCACTAGCCCACTAAAAAAGGGGTGATATTAATTTATGATTGAACTTACAAAAATGACTCATAAAAAATTTATATTGAATGCTGAACATATTCAAGAAATAGAAGAGGTGCCGGAAACTCTTATTACTCTTACTAATGGTAAGAAGTATATTGTATTAGAGAGTGTGGAGCATGTTGTTAGAGAAGTAATAAAGTATAAAAGAAAGATATTTTCTGGTGATTTATAGGAGGCAGTAGTATGAAAAAGCAAGACATAATGACAAGCATTGGTATGTTGGCAGGTATTATATGTGTTGTTTACGGAATTATGATAGGTGGAAGTGGCTCTATAGGACAAAGAGTTATGATTTTCTTTGACTTAGGTTCTATATTTATAACAGTAGGAGGATCCTTTGCTGCCTTACTTATTAACTATCCTCTTACACAATTAAAAAAGATGATTAAAGTAAATATGGAGGCCTATAGGGAACACACCATGGAAGGTGAAGAAATTATAGGAGATTTCATAAATTTATCTAGAAAAGCTAGAAGAGAAGGGCTTTTGTCTTTAGAAGATGGCATTTCAGATATAAATGATGATTTTCTAAAAAAGGGACTTCAAATGGTTATAGATGGTATAGAGCCAGAAACTATAAGAGAAGTTATGGAATTAGAAATAGATGAAATGGAAAGAAGACATAGACAAGGTGCAGAAATGTTTAAATCTTGGGCAGCCTATGCTCCGGCTTTTGGTATGATTGGTACTTTAATTGGACTTATTCAAATGCTTGCCAATTTAAGTGATTCCGCATCTTTAGCATCTGGTATGGCTAAAGCTCTTATAACTACTTTTTATGGTTCATTAATGGCTAATTTAATTTTTAATCCTATAGCAGCAAATTTAAATTACAAAACAGACATAGAAGTGGCAGGTAGAGAAATGATGCTTGAAGGTATTTTAGCTATTCAATCTGGTGTAAATCCAAGAATTGTACAGGAAAAATTAATTTCTTATTTATCACCAGATGAAAGAAGTAAGTTTAATGAAACACAAGCTTTAGGAGATGAGGTAGTAGAAAATGTCTAGAAAAAAGAAAAATAAAGGTTCTGGCTTATCCGGAGAAGAATGGCTAACTACTTATTCTGATACCATTACCTTGCTACTTACTTTCTTTGTTCTTCTATATTCTATGTCTACAGTAGATGCAAATAAATTTAGACAAATAGCTAGTTCTCTTCAAAGTGTTCTTTCTGGACAAGGTAGCAATTCTATATTAAATTTTAATACTAGTCAGGGGGAAGTACCTATAGTTGGTGAAAGGGTACAGTCTGGAGATAAGAACGGAGCTGTAATGAAAAAATCTATGTATGAAGAAGTGGTTAAATATGTAAATGAAAGTAAAATGAAGGATAAAGTTCAAGTGCTTAAAGATGGAAGAGGCGTGGTTTTAAGGTTGAAGGAAAATGTACTTTTTGATGTAGGTAAAGCGGATATAAAGCCTGAAAGCACAGCTGTTCTAAATATGATAAGCGGAATATTTAATAGATTTTCTGAAAGCGATGTTATTGTGGAGGGCCATACAGATAATGTTCCTATAAGTAATTTTAAATATCCAAGTAACTGGGAACTTTCTACAGCAAGAGCTGTAAATGTACTTAAGTATTTTGTAGAAGTGAATAATATGGATCCTAATAGGTTTACGGCGGCAGGATATGGAGAGTATAGACCTATAGTTTCCAATGATAGTGATGGAAATAGGGCAAAAAATAGAAGGGTTAATATAATAATAGAGGATTTAACTATAGAACAGAAAAAAGGAGAGACAAAATAAAATGAAACAAAAGGACAATGAAAATAAAGCAGGTAAGGGGAAGAAAATTTTTGTTATTTTGTTATTTTTAATATTAGCAGGAGGCCTTGCTTTTGGAGGATATTATTTTGGCACTAAGAATTCTTCTGACTCTATGGCAGTAAATACGGAAATGTCCAAAAGAGCTCCTTTAGTTGAAGAAAGTTATTTTCAGCTTGGTGAGTTTACTGTAAATTTGGCAGATGAGAATTCTAAGAATTATATAAAAGTAAATATGTATATTGCCTATCCTAAGAAAAACAAGAAATTGGCAAAGGAATTAGAAGAAAGAAAGTCTTCTCTAAGAGATGCTGTTAATTTAGAATTGATGAGTAAAAAAAGCACTGAGTTAAATGTTAAAGGAGTAGAAAATTTAAAAAAAGAACTTTCAGATAAAATAAATTCTAAATTATATAAAGGTGAAATACTTCATGTTGATTTTGATAACATAATAATTCAGTAAGGAAGAATAAAAATGGATAAAGAATTTTTGATTATGATAATAAAACTTGTATGTTTTTTCCCTTTTATACTTTTAAGCATATATTTAGTTTTAAAATATGGTGGAAGTAAGTTTTCCAATATGCAAAATGGAAAGTACATAAAGATTTTTGAAAGAGTTCAATTATCTAAAGATAATAGTCTTTTAGTAGTAAAAATAGGACAAAAGGGATATGTTATTTCTAACACTAGTAAAGGATTAGAAATACTTATGCCTGTTTCGGAAGAGGAACTTTTAGAAATTGAAAAAAGTAGAAATATACCTCAATATAAGGATTTAAAAGAACTTTACGAAAGAGTTAAGAAGAGGAAAGAATGATATGAAAAAAAGTATTAAAATTGCTACATTTATAATTTTGATTATAACAGGTTTATGTATATTTTCTGGGGCAAGGGCCTATGCCACACCTAATACAAATGTTCCGATACCCAAAATAAATTTCTCCGTAGATGGAGCGGATACTCCTAAGGAATATGTGGACAATATTAAAATACTTATAATGTTCACCATACTTACTTTATTGCCATCTTTCATAATAATGATGACTAGTTTTGTAAGAATAGTAGTGGTTTTTTCCTTCTTAAAAAGTGCTTTAGGAGCTCAGCAGTCCATACCTAGTCAGGTTATTATAGGACTTGCTTTATTTTTGACTGTTTTTATAATGGCACCTACTGTTGGAAAAATAAATTCCGAAGCAGTAGAGCCTTATTTAAAAGGCAGTATTACTCAGCAGGAGGCAATAGATAAGGGAACAAAGCCTTTAAAAGATTTTATGTTAAAACAAACTAGAAAAAAGGATTTGCAGCTATTTAAAGAAACGGCAAAGGTTGATGAAAAAGTTCAATTGCAGGATTTGCCTCTACATGCCATAATACCTGCTTTTACCATAAGTGAACTTAAAAGAGCCTTTGAAATAGGATTTTTACTCTATATACCGTTTTTAATAATTGATTTAGTAGTGGCAAGTATACTCATGTCCATGGGAATGTTTATGCTTCCACCGGTTATGATATCAATGCCTTTTAAGTTATTACTTTTTGTAATGGTTGATGGTTGGTATTTAATAGTAAAATCTTTAATATTAAGTTTTAAATGAGGTGAGTTAATTGACGGAAAGTATGGTTATTTCGGTTATGAAGGATGCTATTTCAACAGCATTAACTTTATCTGCCCCCATTTTAATCACGGGAATACTTGTGGGTTTGTTTGTGAGTATTTTACAGGCCACCACTCAAATTCAAGAGCAAACATTAACTTTTGTGCCTAAATTAATTGCGGTGGCAGTGGTAGGGCTTATAACAGCTCCTTGGATGATACATGTAATGAATGGATTTACCAGAAGAATTTTTGATATGATTGCAAATTTAATTCAGTAGGTGAGTATTTTGTTGAATATAGCATATTTTACAGCTTTTTTACTTGTATTTTTAAGAATTACATCATTATTTATAGCATCACCTATTTTTTTCCCAAAGGGAGCACCTAAGGCTTTAAACATAGGATTTTGTGCTATATTAGCCTATGTTATTGTTCCCACAGTGAATTATTCCGTTTTAGCAGGAATAAATAGTGGGGCAACTCTTATGTTTTATTGCCTAAATGAAATTTTAACAGGATTAATGCTAGGATATGTAATAAGATTTTGTTTTTTCTGCATTAGTTTTGCAGGACAACTTATAGATATTCAAATAGGTTTTGCCATGATGAGTATGTTTGATCCCCAAACAGGAACTAATGTTACAGTGCTTAGCAATTTAATGTATTGGCTTTCTGTAGTATTATTTTTTCTAGTGGACGGTCATCACATATTAATAAAAACTATTTCACAAAGCTTTGCTGTAGGAAGTTTAGGGCAACTCTTTCTTACAAATGAATCTTCTATGATTATTATAAAAGGATTTATAGACTTTTTTACTATAGGGTTTAAAATTGCTATCCCTATTATACTCGTAATAATTATTACGGACTTAACCCTAGCTTTAGTAGGAAGAACAGTTCCTCAGTTAAATGTAATGATATTGGGCCTTCCAATAAAAATATTAGTGGGATTAATGGCAATAGCTATAGCTTTACCTACTTTGATTACTTTTATAGTAAATTCTTTTGACAAAATACCATTGATAATGAGAAGAATTATAAGCATAGCCCCAGTAATTATAATATTTAGTTCAGAAGATAAAACAGAAGAAGCTACTCCTAAAAAGAAGAGGGATGCAAGAAACAAAGGACAAGTTGCTAAAAGTAAGGAATTGGGCTTAACATTTACTTTATTGGCATCTACTATAGTTTTGGTAGTTTTAGGAGACTTTATATTTAACAGTTTAAGACAAGATATGATAGCTTTCTTAAATAATTATATGAATATGCACTTAGACTCTAACAGTTTAAAATTTATTTTAGTTACTGTGCTTGTAAGAGCAGCTTTAGTTATATTACCTGTAGCAATACCTATATCAATAATGGGTATTGTAGCTAACTTTATGCAGACAGGGTTTCTTTTTACAAAAGAAACCATAAAACCAGATTTAAAAAAATTGAATCCTCTTAATGGGTTTAAAAGAATATTTTCCATGAGAACTTTAGTGGAACTTTTTAAGGATCTAGCTATGGTTTTTGTAGTAGCCTATGTTGGATATAAATATTTAATGAAAAACTATGGAGATATTTTAAATTTAGGATATTCAGGAATTAATTATATTCCCTTTGCCATAAAAAAACTTGTGGTGGAGATTTTTCAAAAGGTAACTTTAATTATGATTGCTATCTCAATTATGGACTTTGTATACCAAAAGCGTCAGTATAGTAAGGAGTTAAGAATGACTAAGCAGGAAATAAAAGAGGAGTTTAAACAAGATGAAGGAGATCCTCAAATAAAGGGAAAAATTAAGCAGATGCAAAGAGAAATGGCTTCTAGAAGGATGATGCAAAGTGTACCAGATGCCACAGTGGTAGTTACAAATCCAACACATATATCTGTAGCTTTGAAATATGAAGAGGGACAAAATGCTCCAGTGGTAGTGGCTAAGGGTCAAGGAGAAATAGCAGCAAAAATAAAAGAAATTGCAAGAGAACATGAAATACCTATTGTTGAAAATAAACCTCTAGCAAGACTTATGTATAAAGAGGTTGAAATAGATTCACAAATCCCCGTAGAAATGTATGAGGCAGTGGCAGAAGTATTGGCTATTGTATATAAACTTAAAAAACAAAAAAATAAGTAGAACCAGCTCAAGATAACTCTAGTTATTTGAGCCAAACCATCTATCCCCAGCACCTAGCACCTAGCACCTAGAACCTAGCACCTAGCACCTAATATCTAGAACCTAGCACCTAAAATAAGAACTGGGGATTAGTAATATGTGACTACAAAAAAGAAAGGGTGTAGCGTCTTGGAGCAGCGAAAATTATTAAATGGTAATTTAAAAAAGAATATAGATGTAATAGTAGCCTTTGGAATAATGGCTATAGTTCTTATGATGATAATACCTTTGCCTACATGGCTTTTGGATATACTCATAGCTATTAACATAACTATTGCTTCAATAATAATACTTTTAACCATGTTTACTACAGAAGTACTGCAGTTTTCGGCTTTCCCTACATTGCTTCTTGTAACAACCTTGTTTAGGTTAGGACTTAATATATCATCCACAAGGCTTATACTTAGCCAACATGATGCAGGTAAGATAATAGAGGCCTTTGGGAGTTTCGTTGCAGGAAATAATTATATAGTTGGAGTAACAATATTTTTAATTCTTATAATAATTCAATTTGTAGTAATAACTAACGGTGCTGGAAGGGTATCTGAGGTTTCAGCTAGATTTACGCTAGATGCTATGCCAGGAAAGCAGATGAGTATAGATGCAGATTTGAATGCAGGACTTATTACGGAAGCACAGGCAAAAGAGAGAAGAAAAAAGCTTCAAATGGAAGCGGATTTCTATGGAGCCATGGATGGTGCTTCTAAATTTGTAAAGGGAGATGCCATAGCAGGTATAATCATTACTATAATAAATATAATAGTTGGAATAATAATAGGGGTTTTAGTAGACAAGATGCCTGCAGGAGAAGCAGCAAAAACTTATGTAAGATTAACCGTTGGAGATGGTCTTGTAAGCCAAATTCCGTCTATTTTAATATCTACTGCATCTGGTATATTGGTAACCAGATCAGCTAGTGATACAAATTTTGGTTCATTGGTTACATCACAGCTTACTAGGTTTCCTAAGGTTTTAGGCATTGCGTCAGCTGTAATGTTATTTTTAGCTTTTGTACCAGGAATGCCTTGGCTATCATTTTTAATTTTATCTGTGGTTTTAGCTGCCGGTGCATATTTTCTTTATAAGGACGAAAAGGAAAAGATAGTTCAGCAAATTGAGACAGAGCAGCAGGAAATAATAGAAACAGAAAATAGGGAACCAGAGAATGTATCCACCCTAATTCAAGTAGAACCAATGGAAATAGAAATAGGTTATGGTCTTATTCCCTTAGCTGATGAGGCTTCTGGAGGAGACTTGCTTCAAAGAATAGCTTCTGTTAGAAGACAATGTGCTATTGAAATGGGAATAATAGTTCAGCCTATAAGAATAAGGGACAATCTTCAATTAAATACAGATGAATACACTGTTAAAATAAGGGGTACTGTTATTGCAAAAGGAGAAGTAATGCCTAGCATGCTGCTTTGTATGGACCCTACCAGTGAAAACATAGATTTGCCAGGTATAAGAACTGTAGAGCCTACTTTTGGACTTCCTGCAGTTTGGATAAACAAAGATCAAAAGGAAGATGCTGAAATAAATGGATTTACTGTGGTAGATCCTACTACGGTAATGGTCACACATTTAACAGAAACTATAAAAACTCATGCCTATGAGCTTTTAGGAAGACAAGAAACTAAAATGATAATAGATTCGTTAAAGGAAAAATATAGCGCAGTAGTAGAAGAACTAATACCTGATTTGATGACATTAGGTGAAGTTCAAAAGATACTTCAAAATTTACTTAGGGAAAAGGTTACTATAAGGGATATGGTGACGATACTTGAAACCTTAGCAGATTATTCTGTTAACACAAAAGATATAGAGCTTTTAACAGAATATGTAAGAATGGCTTTGGGCAGAAGTATATGCAATCCTTTATTAGATGAAAATAGAGCCATGATTGTAGCTACACTACATCCAGAAATAGAGGATTTATTAGCTGGAAGTATACAAAAATCAGTGCAAGGCTCTTTCCCAGCAGTAGAGCCTGAAATTACTCAAAGAATATTTAATTCTATGAAGAATGTTTTAGATAATGTTTACTTTAATGATAATCAACCGGTATTTTTAGTTTCTCCTAAAATAAGGCCGGCATTTAGAAGACTTACAGAATTGGTTTTCCCAAACATAACTATTTTATCTCTAAATGAAATACCTAATGATGTAGAGATTAGAACAGAAGGAGTAGTGACTTTATAATGAAAGTAAAAAAATTCATTGTAAAAGATATGAATGAAGCCCTTGCTAAAATACGTTACGAATTAGGAGAGGAAGCAGTAATAATAAATCAAACTAAAGTGAGACAACCAGGTATAAAGGGTTTCTTTTCTAAAAAGTTAATTCAAGTTACAGCAGCTACAGAAAGCCAAAAGGATAAGAGGGATATAAAACTAAATTCAAATGATGATCTTTTGATAAATAGTCTAGAACTTATTAAAAATGCAGTTAATTATGCAGAGGTAGAGGAAAAAATACATCCTACAGAAAAGAAAGAAGTTTCTGGAGAAAAATTTTATAGAGATATAAAGAATGATTATAATGAAAAGACTTATGTTATAAAAAATCAAGAAGAAAAAGAAACCATGGAAACAAATAAGCTTTTAGAAGAAATGAATGAAATGAAGATTTTATTAAATAATTTCATAAATAAAACCAAGGATAAAGATGAAGAAGAAGCAGACCCTCTGTATGAAAGGTTAAGAATACTGGATTTAGAGCCATTGCTTATGAAAAGCATAGTAGAAGAATTTAATAGTATTGAAGAGGAGTTACCATTAGAGCAAAAGCTCAAGAAAGTATTGGAAGATAAAGTTACAATTTACAACGGGGATATGGAAGGACCGGTAGTTTTTGTAGGACCTACTGGGGTAGGAAAAACTACTACTATAGCTAAGCTGGCAGGAAGACTTTCATTAATTGAAAATAAAAAGGTAGGCTTAGTAACAGTAGATACCTATAGAATAGGGGCAGTGGAGCAACTTAAGACCTATGCAGAAATTATGGACATACCTTTTAAAGTTGTTTTTAATATAAATGATATGGAAGAAGCTATAAAAAGTATGGAAAATTGCGATGTTGTGCTTATAGATACCACAGGAAGAAGCAGCAAAAATTCTATGCAACTCTCTCAACTTAGGGCATTTGTGGATAAGGTAAATACAGAAAATATAAATTTGGTTATAAGTGCCACAACTAAAAATGATGATATATCTACTATAGTGGAAGGATATAAAAAACTTAATTTTAATCATATTATAATAACCAAGTTAGATGAAACAGTTTCCTATGGGTCTATTTTAAATATAGTTTACCATGGGAATAAAGATATAAATTTTGTCACTACAGGTCAAAATGTACCAGATGACATAAAGAAACTAGATTCATCTTCTATATGCAGACTAGTACTAGGAGAGGATAATATATGTTAGATCAAGCTGAGAGACTTAGACAAATGGCATTAAGGAAAAATAACGAAAAAGATGAAAATAAGTTTTTAAAAGAGAAAACTAGAATAATAACCATAACTTCAGGAAAAGGTGGAGTTGGCAAAAGTAATATAGTTGTAAATTTATCCATAGCCCTTCAGAGTATGGGGAAAAAAGTACTTATTTTAGATGCGGATATAGGTATGGGAAATGATGATATATTAATGGGTTTTTTACCTAAGTATACGGTGTTTGATATTATATTTAACAATATGGAAATAGAGGATATTTTAATAGAGGGACCCAATGGAGTGAAGCTTCTTCCAGGAGGAACTGGGCTATCTAAGGTAGATGAACTTACAAATTATCAAAGAGAAAAGTTCTTATCTAAAATTAGTTCATTAAAGGGTTTTGATTATATTCTTATGGATACTGGAGCAGGTATTAACAGAACTGTTTTGGGATTTGTGGCAGCTTGTAATGAACTTATAGTTATAACTACTCCAGAACCTACTGCATTAACGGATGCCTATAGTCTCATGAAAGCTATTGATAAATTCAAATTAAAGTCTAAGGGAAGAATCATAGTTAATAGGGTTATAAGAGAAAAAGAGGGAGAAATAACTTTTAATAAATTCTACAATGCCGTAAAAAAATTTTTAAATATAGAAGTAGAGTATCTTGGAAAGGTTTCAGAAGATATGTCTTTGATAAGATCTGTAAGGGAACAAAAACCATTTATAATTAATTATCCAGAAAGTGAAGTTAGTAAGGATATAAAAAATATAGCCTATAAGTTAACTGGAGATGAAAATAAACCAAGTTCTATGAGTATTCAAGGATTATTTAAGAAGATTTTTAGTATTTTTTCTTAAGTTTGGGAGGCAGGCAAATGGGAAAACTAGAAATTAAAATAAATAACAAAATTAAGATATCAGCAGAAGATGGAGATTATTCTAGTAATATACAAGATGTGGGAAGTGAGCATATTTCCATAAGCATACCTGTTAGGCAAGGCTCATATTTAGCATTAAGAGAAGGGGATTTGGTAGAAGGAATTTATTATCAAGGAAGCGAATTATATAAGTTTAAAAGTAAGGTTTTGAAAAGAGAAAATAATGGAGTACCTATTATAGATATAGAGAAACCAATAAATTATACTAAAATCCAAAGAAGAAATTATGTAAGAGTGGACTGTATTAAAGAAGTTTACTATACTTTGTTAGATAAAGAACTTAAAAATAGCCATTTAGAGAAATTTTTTATGAGGAATAAAAATAAATTAGAAAAAGCAATTATAACAGATTTAAGCGGCGGAGGATGCAGATTAAAATTATTTAGAAAATTAGAGCTTGGAGACAATATATTTTTAAACATTTCTTTAGAAAATGATGAAATGAATTTAGTTTGTAAAGTAGTTAGAGAGGATGAAAAAGAAAATAATTTATATGTATATGGAACTTCTTTTTCTTCTATAGAGGAATCCTCTAGGGAAAAATTAATAAAACATATTTTCGAAATAATGAGGCAACAAAGGAAAAATAGGATCAAGAGGTAAAGGAGGACAATGAAATGGCTATAGCCGCTAATAATAGAGAAGAAATAATAAAAAAATACATTCCTCTAGTAAAATATATAGCTTCAAGGGTTATAATAGGAAAAACTAAGTATATAGAATATGAGGACTTAGTGAGTTATGGCTTATTGGGACTTATGGATGCAATGCAGAAGTTTGATGAAGGTAAAGGAATGAAATTTTCTACTTATGCATCCATTAGGATAAGAGGTTCTATGATAGATGAAATAAGAAGAAATAGTCCTATTTCTAAGGGGGCTATGGACAAGCTTAATAAATACAATGCAGTGGTTGAAAAACTTCAAAGAGAATATTGTAGAGAGCCTAGCAGAGAAGAAATAAGTAAAGAACTTAATCTATCTTTAAAAGAATTGGGCGAGATAGAAAATTATATAAATTACATATCTTTAGTATCATTAGAGGAACTTATATTTTCAAAGGATGATGAAATTCCTTTAAAAAATGCCATAGAAGATGAAAATAGTCCAAATCCTATAGAAAGTTTTGAAAAAAAAGAACAACTTCAATATTTAACTAAAGCTATAACAATGTTAGGAGAAAAGGATAAGACTATTGTGTCCTTGTATTATTACGAAGGGCTTACATTGAAACAAATTGGTGGGATTTTGGGAGTATCTGAATCCAGGGTTTGTCAATTACATAGCAGAGCAATATTGAACATAAGAAATATTCTAAAAAAACTTAAATATTGTATTTAAATATTAGCTTTAATTTAAATGGTTAAATGGAATAAATTTATAATAGTTGGAGTGATACCATGTGGCTATTTTTAATTTTAATAACTTTTAATTTACATGCTATTAAAAAAGAAAAAAATAATTTTAAGAATATACTTTTGGAAAAAGAAAATAATACTGAAGCGTATGAACTTAAATTATTCACCATTAAAAGTGAATTTAAAGAAGAAACGGATAATTTACATAAGGAAATTCAAGAATTGAGACAAAAGCTCGAATATATTAGTAGAAATTATCAACAAGAATGTAAGACAGATTTTCATCAGATAGTAGATAAGGTAGAAAATGAGGATAAACTTGGTGGAGTCTTAACAGAGGAAAATATAAAAGAAAATACAGAAAAAAATATAAAAGGAAATTTAAAAAATAATGTAAAAGAAAACAGTTTTCCAAAAGAAGAAAAAAGAAAAATTAATAGGGAAAATAAAAGCGTAAGAGTTTTAGAAATGGAGGAACTTCTAAAGAAGGGATTTACCATAGATGAAGTTGCACAAAAATTAAATATAAGTAAGGGGGAAGCACTATTAATAAAAGATTTATATCTAAGATAAAAAACATATTAAATTTTTTATGTGATAGAAAATTACTTATTGGAATTGGTATAGGAATGATTATATCTGCTCTTTTAATGGTTGGAGGGAAAAGGAATGATAACTATGAAAAGGCAGTAATAGAGCAAAAGGCGAGAAGTATGGGCATGGAATATCCAGAAGAAATGAGGGTTATGCCTAGTAAAAAGGGGAGTAAGTAGAATATGATAAGAGGATTATATACTGCAGTATCAGGACTTATAACAGAAGAAGCTAAACAACAATCTATTACAAACAATTTAGCTAATGCTAATAATAATGGATATAAAAAGGAAGATCTTCGATTTAAGGATTTTAGAGAAGCAGCTATGATAAACTATGATAAGGTTATAAATGGAAAAAATACTAAGCAAAAATTAGGTAATTTGTCCCTAGGAAGTAAGATAGATGATGTGGTAGTGAAGTTTACTCAAGGTGCTATTGTAGAAACCAATAATAAAACAGATTTTGCCATAGACGGAGAGGGATTTTTTACAGTACAGGATGAAAAAGGTAGAACATTATACACTAGGGATGGAAGCTTTAGAGTAGATATACAAGGTAATTTAGTAAACTCTAGTGGATATAAGGTTTTAGGTTTTAATAGTAATGGTAAATTAGAAGCTATAAAAGTAGGAAATGATAAAATTATATGTGACTCAGTGGGAAATATAAAATTAAATGACAGAGAGGCTTATAAATTTGCTTTTGCAGGATTTAATGAAGGGGATATTAAAAAAATAGGAGATAATCTTTTTTCATCAGATAAAAATCCTACATACATAAATACCCATGTAAAACAAGAATGTATAGAAAAATCTAACGTTAATATAATAAATGAAATGATAGATATGATGACAGTTATGAGAAATTTTGAATCAAATCAAAAAATAGTTCAAACCATGGATGATACTCTTGGAAAACTTATAAGTGGAGTTGGAGAAGTGAGATAGTTTAAAATTTAGTAATTAATTTAAGTTAAATGGAAGTTAAAAATGTAACATTTATGGAGGCGATTTTTTTATGCTTAGAATGTTTTGGAATTCTAGAACAGCTATGAATTCTATGCAAAATAAATTAGAAATGATATCAAATAATATGACTAATGTAAATACTATAGGTTATAAAAAGGTTGATATGGGTTTTCAAGATCTTCTTCAAGAATCATTGGACAGAAAAGGGTATCCGGTATCAAGAGGGAACAGAAATCTACAGGTTGGAACAGGAGTTAGAAATACTGGAATAATAAGAAGTGATGCACAGGGGATATTAAAACAAACAGGTAATAAAACGGATTTTGCTATAGATGGTGAAGGATTTTTTAAAGTGTATCTGCAAGATAATTCTGTTGCATATACCAGAAGTGGTAGTTTTCAAGTGAATACTGAAGGTAAGCTGGTAGATGGAAATGGAAATTTAGTCAGTATAACCGATGAATACGGAAGAGAATTAAATGGAAGTATAAATTTAACAAGGGATAATTTTTCAGTAAATGAAAAAGGAGAGGTATATGTAAATATTGGAGATGGTAAAAGCACAAAGATAGGTAATATAGGTGTTTATTACGCTATTGGAGATGAGGCATTTAAATCCATAGGGGGAAATTTATATACGCCTTCCACTGATAATATAGAAATTTTAAAAAGTAATGATTTTGATTTACTTCAAGGCTATTTAGAGCTTTCTAATGTAAGAATGGAAGAGGAAATGAGTGATCTTATTATGACACAAAGAGCATTTCAGTTAAATTCTACTGCATTGAGAACTGCGGATGAAATGTGGGGTATGGCAAATAATCTTAAAAGATAAAAATTAATATATATTTTATAAATGTTAAGTAGCTTATTATAAAATATATTTAAAAGGTGCTGCTACATTAAGGAATTTATATACAATACATTGTAGTATTTATTCTTAATGCCACAGCACCTTTTGTTTTTTTGTTTAAAAGAATTTATTTAAGAGAATTTATAGCAGAGGTCAATGGTGGTATAATTTGTTTTTTTCTAGATAATACATCAGGAAGATATATATAAGGGCCATCTAATTTTACATTGAAAGCTCTTTCTACTATATCTTTTTCTTCGCCTACCACTAGAAGTTCTGAACCGCCATTTAAAATATCAGTTACCATTAATATAACTAAATTAAAGTTTTGATCTTTGCATACATTATCCATTAAAGTTAATATATCATCTTTAACAGGTAAAAAACTTTCAATATACATGGTACCTACTTGTGAAACCCCTATTTTGTAGTCCTTTATGGAAAATACTTTAAAATCTTGGCTAAATATTTCTTTAGGAGTTTTGCCCTCCAGTGAAGTTCCAGCCTTAAACATTTCTTTTGCAAAATCTTCTATGTCTATGTTAGCTATGTCGGATAAGCGGTTCAACATGAGCTTATCTACAGAAGTTGAAGTAGGAGATTTTAATAATAAAGTATCAGATATTATAGCAGCACATAAAATACCAGCTATTTTTTTAGATGGCCTTATGCCATTTTCAAAAAACATTGAAGCTACAATTGTAGAAGTACTCCCCACAGGCTCATTTCTAAAATATATAGGAAGACCTGTTTGTATATCAGCAATTCTATGATGATCTATTATTTCTAAAACCTCAGCATCCTCAAGACCATGAACGGATTGAGATTTTTCGTTATGATCCATTATTATTACTTTTTTTCTGTTTTTAGATATTAAGTGATATCTGGATATGGTTCCTATAACCTTATTATCTCTATTGGTTACAGGATAACTTCTATAACGGGTTTCTAGCATTATTTCTCTTACTTCATCTACAAAATCATCTGTATTGAATCCTATTATTTTTTCATTTGTCATAACATATTTAACAGGTACACTTTGAATTATAAGTCTAGAAGTAGTAAATGTATCAAAAGGAGTAGAAATTATAGAGGTTTTCTTGTCTTTAGCAAGTTCTATAATATTCTCTTTAACTGAGTGATTGCCAGTTACGATAAGTAAAGCAGCTCCATTTTCTATGGCACTTAATTGAGAATCTTCTCTGTTTCCACAAATAACTATATCTTCAGGTTCTACTAAATTTTTTATTTCATTGGCATCCAATGCAGCAACTATTATCTTACCCTTTAATTGTGGGTTATCACTGTACATATATACTGGTTTTGCACAAAGTGTATCTAATATATTTTGAATTTTAGTTTCACTTTTAGATAATATGTAGTTATCCCATACATCCATGTAGTTTGAAGTTAGGTTAGAAAGAGATACCACTCCCAATAATGAATCATTCTCGTCTACTACAGGAAGGGTTTTTACTCCGTATTTTTTCATCATGCTCCAAGCCATTTTAAGAGAGGTGTCAGGAGAAATAGGTACGGTATTATCTATATCTAAATCAGAAACTTGTGTTTTAACAGTTTCAATAAGTGTAGGAATTTCTACATTAAAATAATTCAGTATGAATTTTGTTTCTCTATTTAATTCACCAAGTCTTACGGGAATTGCATTTAATGAACTGGTTTTGTTTTTAAATTCCGCATAGGCTAGGGCGGAACAAATAGAATCGCTATCTGGATTTTTATGTCCAGTTATGTAAACTTTATCTTTCATAGTTGGATACCTCCATATCATTAGTTTATACCTTATAAGCAATTTCAATATTTTATTCCAACTTCATTTTAAATTTTATGTGTGAAAGTTGAGTATTTTATTAAAATGAAATCTGAGTTTTATATAATGATATATTATACTTCCCTACTTATCCTTGTCAACTGAAAATAAAATTGTTCTATATGAAGAGTTGTCCACATATATTTACTATAGAAAAAGCTGATTAAATGAGTTTAATAAATGCACAGGGGCTAAGGAGGTTAGGATATGGTAAATGAAACTAAATTACTGGAGGGGCTTACAGAAGAGGATGCAAGAATAAGGATGGAGAGATATGGTTTAAATATATTGAGCAATGGGAAAAAAGTGTCGGCAATTAAGATATTTTTAGAACAGTTCAATGATTTTATAATATGGGTTTTAATAGGAGCAACTATTATTTCTGGTTTTATGAATGAAAGGGCAGATGCTATAACTATATTAATAATTGTGGTTATGAATGCAGTACTTGGTTTTATACAGGAATATAAAACTGAAAAATCTTTAGAGGCATTAAAGAAATTAGCAGCTCCCACAGCCAAGGTTAAAAGAAATGGAAAACTTAAAGTTGTAAGTGCAGAAGAATTAGTTCCAGGTGATATAGTTATCTTGGAAAGCGGAGATAGAGTTCCTGCTGATTGCGAAATTATAAGTAGTAATAATATACTTGTAGATGAGTCTCTTTTGACAGGAGAATCCGTTGGAGTTGAGAAGGACAGCGAAGATAAAAATAACAATCTGTACATGGGAACCATTGTTTTAACAGGAAAGGCAATAGCTAAGGTAATATGCACGGGTATGAATACAGAAATGGGTAGAATAGCTAATATGTTAGATGATATTGAAAATGAAAAATCTCCTTTAAAGGAAAAGTTAGCTCATTTGGGCAAAATTTTAGTTGTTATATGTATAGTTGTATGTGCAGTAGTTACTATAATGGGAATTTTAAGAGGACAAAATGCCTATGAGATGTTTCTATTAGGGGTTAGCCTTGCAGTGGCGGCTATACCAGAAGGACTGCCAGCCATAGTTACAGTGGCATTGGCTCTAGGAGTTTCTAAAATGCTCAAGAGAAATGCTTTAATAAGAAAGTTGCCGGCAGTGGAAACTTTAGGATGTACATCTATAATATGTAGTGATAAGACAGGAACATTGACAGAAAACAAAATGACTGTAAAAGCTATATTTTTTAACGGAAAGATATATAATTTAGATGAGGAAAACATTCCTGAAAATACTATGTTGAAAAAAGCTTTTACATATTGCAATGATTGCAATTTTAATTTTAGAAGTGATAATTTGAAAGAAGGAGTTTTGGGAAGCCCTACAGAAGCAGCACTTATTCAAGCATATTTTAGAAATTTAGATGATGTAAAGAAATTTTTAGGAGCAGTGGACAAGGTAGAGGAAATACCATTCAATTCTGATAGAAAAATGATGTCTGTATTGGTTAAAGAAGGAGCCAAATATAATTCTTATGTAAAGGGAGCTCCAGAAAGAATAATAGATAGGTGTAAATATATATGGATAAATGGAGAAGTTAGATTATTTACTGAGTCATATAAAAAATCTGTTTTAAAAGCGTTAGATGATATGTCCTATAAGGCTTTAAGATGTGTTGCCGGAGCTTATAAAGAAAAGGTTTCTAATAAAATTCATATGGAAAAAGAGCTAATATTTATTGGAATAGCAGGGATGATAGACCCACCTAGAAAAGAAATAAAAGATGCAGTGCTAAAATGTAAAATAGCAGGTATTAAGCCTATAATGATTACAGGAGATCATAAGAATACAGCTTATGCCATAGGAAAACAGGTGGATATTTGTAAAAATAAAGATGAGGTTATAACAGGAAAAGAACTAGATGATTTAAGTGATAAGGATCTAGAGAAAAATATAGAAAACTATACTGTTTTTGCAAGGGTAACTCCAAAACATAAACTTAGAATAGTAAAGGCGTTTAAAAAAGGAGCTCATATTGTTGCCATGACTGGAGATGGTGTTAATGATGCTCCAGCTGTTAAAGAAGCGGATATTGGAATATCCATGGGTATCTCTGGAACAGATGTAACTAAAGAGGCATCAGCTATGATACTTTTAGATGATAATTTTGCCACTATAGTTGCTGCTGTAGAAGAGGGAAGAGTTATTTATAATAACATAAGAAAATTTATAAGATACTTACTATCCTGTAATTTGGGAGAAGTTTTAACTATGTTTTTATCATCATTATTTTATTTAGAAAATCCACTTTTGCCTATTCAAATTTTGTTTGTAAATTTGGCTACAGATGGTCTTCCAGCTATTGCTTTAGGAGTAGATCCTAAGGATGAGGATATAATGTTAGAAAGACCAAGAAGAAAAGGAGAAAGTATTTTCTCTAGGGGATTGAGTGAAAAGATAATTATAAGGGGAGCTTTAATTGGTATATGTACTGTTTTTTCCTTTGTAGCGGGAAAATATTATAATATGAATTTGGATACATCAAGAACACTAGCTTTAAGCACTTTAGTTATGTCTCAACTTATACATGTATTTGAATGTAGATCTGAAAATCACTCTATTTTTGAAATTAAATTATTTACTAATTTATACTTAGTAGGTGCAGTAGGAATTTCCATTGCAATGCTGCTATGTATACTTTATATTCCATTTTTGCAAAATATATTTCATACCATGCCTTTAAGCTTACCACAATGGCTTATTGTAGTTTTCTTTTCCAGTATAATATCTTTTATAAATAGCTTGTATATTTTTATAGGCAATAGTAAAAAAAATGGGCGTTAAGCCCATTTTTATCTCATTCTATTTGTTTTTCTTATTTTTTGAATTTTTGGCATGCCACCTTCAATAGGCATAAGACTTTGTTTATTTGTAAGGTTAAGAATATTTAATACCTGTAATAATTCTTTACTATCTGCGCTTTTTTTGCTCTTTTTACCTTTAAGCCCTTGAACGATTACAGAGTTACCTTGAGATAGTTTCATAAACTCAGGTTTTTTAAACCAACGTTTTTTCTTATATTCACATTTAACAACAGATCGGCTACCCTCAAGTTTTACAACTAAAGAAACAGTTAATTTGTTAAAAATCCATAATATGCTTTTTTCATATATTTTTACAGAAAGTACATTACCTTGAACTTGTGTAATTCTATCTCCATACTTTTTTAAATATGCTTCACTATAATATTTAGCAAATTTCTCTTTAAAACTCATGTTATATTACTCCTTTTCAAATGATTTAGTAAAATACTAGCAAATAAGTGCAACAACTTCATTATAAATTATAATATTAAAAAGTATATTTGTATAGGGTTAATTTAAAACTCTTGTAAATTGGAATTTGTATTACAAGAGTTTTTTCTATTTTTGTTCCTAAAATAAACTTTAAAGAATACTAATATATTAAAGAAGTTCATTAAGGGGGAAGAAACATGTATAGAAAATTAACTCCTAAAGAAGTGGTTTATAATGTAGAGTTAAATAGCTTAAATATAAGGGACATAGAAAAGAATTTATATTATAAGGATGTATTTAAAGCTATAAAAACAGCACTTAGTATAAATAATGAGGGTTATAATTTATATTTAATAGATGATTTTTCAAAAGAAAAAGTCAAAAATATAGCTGATTTTGCAAATGAAATATATAAAAATAAAAAATCCCCAAAGGATATATGTTATATAACGGATGAAGAGGATAGACGCCCAAGGCCACTATTTTTAGGTGCAGCCATGGGAAACCTACTTAAGGAAATAGTAGAGGAAATAAAAAATTTTTATTTTAGTATAACCTTTGATTTTTACAATAATTCGGCTAGTAAAGAAAAGGAAGAAATAATAGATTTAATAGATAGCAAGAGAAATGATGCAATAGAAAGACTTATTATTATGTCTAAAGAAAAAGGATTTCACATGAAAGCTGTGCATAATGGATTTACATTTATACCTTTAGATAATGGCAAGGAAATGACAGAAAATGAGTATGATGAATTAGGTGAAGAAGAAAAAAAGCATATATTAGATAATATATCAGAGTTGAAAGAAAAGTCTAGAGAAATTATAGAAGAGTTGAAAGACTTAGAAGATAGTAGTATTGATAAGATTAAAACTATATTTAAATTATATTACGAAGAAAAAAGCTACGAAACAAAAGTAAAATATAAAAAAATTTTTAAAGAAGAAAAAGAAGCTTTAAGATTTTTAGAAAAGGTTTGTGAGGATATTGAAGAAAGTATAGTAGAAAATTATTCTTCTAATTATAGTAATGATGAGGACAGTATAAATGGCGTATTAGATAGGTTTAAGGTAAATGTATTAGTGGATAATGCCTGTAATAAAAATCCTCAATGTATATTTGAAGAAGATCCTAGTATTCAAAACTTAATAGGTAGTATTGAATATGAAAATAAAAATGGAACATATACTACGGATATAAGTTTAATAAAGGGAGGAACACTATTAAAAGCAAATGGTGGATGTGTAATAATCAGGATAAAAGATTTACTTTCTAGTGCTAACTCATATTATTATTTTAAAAAATTCCTTATTACAGGAATGGTGGATTTTAATTATAATAAAGGTTATTTAGAGATTTTATCTTTAAGTGGACTGAACCCAGAACCTATAGGAATTAAAACTAAAATTATATTAATAGGGGATGAAGAAACCTATAATTTATTGTATAGATATGATGAGGATTTTAAAAAGTTGTTTAAGATTAGGGCAGAATATTATCCTGTAGGAGATATAGAAGAAAAATCCATAGGTGTAGTAATGCAGAATATAAAAAGTATATGTCAGTGTGAGAAAATATTAGATTTAAGAAATGATGCAGTAGAAGAGATAGTTAAGTATTTATCTAGAATGGTGGAAAGTAATAAAAAAATATATTTAGATAAGGATGAAATTAAAAAAGTTACAATTTTATCAAATTGTAATGCACAGGAAAAAGATCAAAATTTTATTAGTAGAGATGATGTGTTAGAGGCAGTTTATAAAGAGGAGATAATAGAAAAAAATATATTAAATAGCTATAAAGAAAAAAAACAATTTATATCTGTAAATGAAAGTAAGATAGGTCAGATAAATGGATTGTCTGTTATAGATGGGGAATATTTTAGAATTGGAAAACCCATAAGAATAACTTGCAGTTGCTACAGGGGAAATGGAAATATATTTGATGTGCAAAAGGAAAGTGACTTAAGTGGCAACATACACAGAAAATCTATAAATATATTGAAAGGGCTTATAAATAATCTATTAGGAGGATACGATTCTTTACCTGTAGATTTTCACATAAGTTTTGAACAATTATATGGATATTTAGAGGGAGATAGTGCATCTGTAGCAGAAGGAGTAGGAATTATATCTGCCTTGTGCAGATTACCCATAAAACAGAATATAGCAGTTACAGGCTCTCTAGATCAGTTTGGAAATGTTCAACCGGTAGGTGGAGTTAATGAAAAAATTGAGGGATTTTTTAATGTATGTAAAGAAATCCACTCTATAAAGGGGAAGGGAGTAATAATACCGGAAGCTAATATAGATAATTTAGTATTAAAGAAAGAAGTGGAGGATGCCATATCTAAAGGAGATTTTTCTATATATAGTATAGAGAATATATTTGATGGGACAGATATACTTTTAGATAAAGATAAGGAATTTATATTAAGTACCATGCAAAGGGAAGTTAAAAAATATTCAAAGGGGAAAAAGAAAGAGTAAAAGAAGGAGTAAAAGAAAGAGTAAAAGAAAGAGTAAAAGAAGGAGTAAAAAAAGCACCTATGGGTGCAATAGATTACAATAATGGAAAAAACAGCACCCTTGGGGTGCTGTTTTACATACTATTTTACACGTTAAATCTAAATAATACCACATCGCCATCTTGCATTACATAATCTTTACCTTCTAGGCGGTAGCAGCCTTTTTCCTTAGCTGCAGCTTCTGAGCCGCACTCAATTAATTTATCGTAGGTCACTATTTCAGCTCTTATAAATCCTCTTTCTATATCGGAGTGAATTTTACCAGCTGCAGCTGGTGCCTTTGTACCATTTACTATTGTCCAAGCACGTACTTCTTGTTCGCCAGCAGTTAGGAAGCTTATAAGACCTAGAAGTTTATAGCTGGCGTGAATTAATTTATTTAATCCTGGCTCTTCAAGACCATATTCTTGAAGCATTTCATTTTTTTCTTCATCATCTAAAGTTGAAAGTTCTTCTTCAAGACGGGCACATATAGTTACCACTTCAGAATTTTCTTCTTTAGCATAAGCTTTAACCTTTTGAACTAATGGAGTTTCCACGTTTCCAGATAATAAGTCATCTTCACATATGTTAGCCACATATAAAACTGGCTTTGAAGTTAAAAGAAATAATCCATCTACAATAACTTTTTCCTCATCAGTTAATTCTAAAGTTCTTATAGGCTTATTGTTTTCTAAATGAGCTTTTAATTTTTCCATTAATTCTAATTCAGTTTTAGCTTTTTTATCTCCAGAACGAGCTAGTTTATTAGCTTTTTCTAATCTTCTTTCTAAAACTTCAATATCTGCAAATACTAGTTCAAGATTTATAGTTTCTATATCTCTTATAGGATCTACAGAACCATCTACATGCACTATATTTTCATCTTCAAAGCATCTAACTACATGAACTATGGAAGAAACCTCTCTTATATGAGATAAAAATTTATTTCCAAGCCCCTCACCTTTGCTGGCACCTTTTACAAGACCAGCTATATCGTAGAATTCAATGCTAGTATGAGTTTTTTTTCTGGCAGAATACATTTTTTCTAAAACATCAAGTCTTTTATCTGGAACTGCCACTACTCCTACATTTGGTTCTATAGTACAAAATGGGTAGTTAGCAGATTCTGCTCCTGCTTTAGTAATAGCATTAAATAAAGTGCTTTTACCTATGTTTGGTAAACCAACGATTCCTAATTTCATATCTATGTACATTCCTTTCTTACATTAATAATGTATATAATACTAATTTATAATTATCCATTTAATATTTGACTTATAATGTTTGTTTATAAGTCAAGTAAAATTATACTCTAGAATTAAATTCATTTCAAGGAAAATAGACTTTAAGCCATTCTAATAAAGCGGAAATAGTATATATGGTAGTTGCTATGATAAATTTAATAATTTTAAAAAAATATTTAAAAAAAATATATATTATGTTGAAGGAATTTTAACTTTAATATAGAATAGTGTATTAGTGGTTAAAAGTGGAGCAAAGTGGAGCAAAGTAGTCCATGGAGGTAAGTGTATGTTTATAGGGGAGTATCAACATGCTTTAGATAGTAAAAATAGAATGATAGTGCCCTCTAAACTTAGAGAAGGGTTAGGGGATAAGTTTGTGCTAACCAAGGGATTAGATGGTTGCATTTATGCATACCCTATGGATGAATGGGCAAAATTAGAGGAAAAATTAAAAGGGCTTCCTTTAACTAATAAAAATGCTAGAACCTTTGTGAGATTTTTCTTTTCTGGAGCCAATGAAGTTACACCTGATAAACAGGGAAGGGTTTTAATACCTCAAAGTTTATGTGAATACGGCAATATAAAAAAGGAAATAGTAAGTATAGGTGTAGCAACTAGAATTGAAATTTGGAGCAAGGAAAATTGGGATGAATATAATAATTCTAACGTAGATTTTGATTCCATAGCGGAACAAATGAGTGAACTTGGCATATAAATTAAATTTAAGGAGAAGTAATATGAATTTCAAACACATATCAGTATTATTAGATGAAGTAATAGACGGATTAGACATTAAAGAAGATGGTATATATGTGGATTGTACATTAGGCGGTGGTGGTCACTCTATAGAAATACTTAATAGATTATCACCCAAGGGCAGGCTTATAGGTATTGATCAAGATACTAATGCTTTAAAAGCAGCAGGTGAAAAACTAAAGGACTTTAAAAATGTTACATATGTACATGATAATTTTTATAACATAGAGGAGATACTTGAAGGCTTAAGCATAGAAAAAGTAGATGGTATTTTAATGGATTTAGGAGTTTCCTCACACCAATTAGATGAGGGAGAAAGAGGATTTAGCTACATGCAAGACGCTCCTTTAGACATGAGAATGAACAGGGAAAATGATTTTTCAGCTTACGATGTAGTAAATGGATATGAAGAAAAAGAACTATATAGAATAATAAAAGAGTATGGCGAGGAAAAGTTTGCAAAGAGGATTGCCTTTAATATAGTAAAAGAAAGAACTGAAAAGCCAATAGAAACAACTCTTCAGTTAGTGGATGTGATTAGGAATTCTATTCCAGCTAAATTTAGAAGAGAAGGTCATCCAGCAAAGAGGACATTCCAAGCCATAAGAATTGAAGTTAATAGAGAATTATACATATTGGACAAAGCAATAGAGGATGGAGTAAATAGATTAAATACAAATGGAAGAATAGCAATAATAACTTTTCACTCTTTAGAAGATAGAATTGTAAAGAATAAATTTAATCAATTACAAAATCCATGTACTTGTCCTAAAGATTTTCCAGTATGTGTTTGTGGAAAGAAACAAACACTTAAAGTTATAAATAGAAAACCAATAGTGGCATCAGAAGAGGAATTACAGAATAATTCAAGAAGTAAAAGTGCAAAATTAAGGGTTGGGGAAAAAGTATAGTTCTAAAATGAAATAGGGGTGAATAAATTGATATTGATGAATAAAAACAATATAGTAGATGGAAGCACGGCATTAGTACCTAAAAGAGAAGAAAGAGACTACCAACAGGAACGTAGAAAGCAACAACAGAAGGAAATAGAACTAATAAATAAAAGAAAAGAAAAATTAGTAAAAAATAAGTTAAAAATTATGTTAAGTATAGGAATTGGATTTTCCATGGGCATTATTTTAGTTATGCGTTTTGCATATATTTGTAATTTAAGACAAGAATCTATAACCATGCAAAATCAAATAGCAACCATAGGTAAGGAAAATGAAAATTTAAAAGTTGAGCTATTAAAATATGATAATATTAAGTACATTGAAGAAATAGCTGTTAAAAAATTAAATATGGAAAGGCCAAATTTAGGTCAGGCAATTTATTGTGATTTAGATACTAAATATTTTAAAGATAATAAACTTCAGAAGAAAGATACAAAAAAATTATCTTTTATAGAATTTATTAAGAGCAAGTTATTCTAATGGAGGTAGTAGTTTGGCAAAAAGAATTTATAAAGATAGAGGAACAATGCGAAAGAGAATGGTATGGGTATTTTTAATTTTCCTTTTGGTTTTTTTTGCACTGGTTTCTAGACTGTTTTATCTAATGGTATATAAGTCTCCAGAATATAAGAAAAAGGCAGTTTCTCAATGGACTAGCATTGTGCAGATTGATCCTAAAAGAGGAGATATACTAGATAGAAACGGCAATGAGTTAGCTATAAGCGCCAATGTATACAGGGTGGATTTAGATTTAAATACATTAAGAGCTTATATGAAAGATAAAAAGATATCTGAGGTTGCTGTGAGTAAAAAATTGGCAGAGGCCTTGGATATGGATCAATTAGAGGTATTGAAAACTATAAAGAAAACAATAAATGGCAAACAAATAGGAGCTGCCATATTAGCAAGAAGAATTGAAAAGGAAAAAGCAGATAAGGTAAGAAATTTAGATATTGAAGGGGTAGTTATTTCGGGAGATACCAAGAGATACTATCCTAACGGGAATTTTTTAGCTCATGCCATGGGTCACACTAATTCTGATGGAAAAGGATTGACAGGCATAGAACTTGTTTATGATGAATACTTAAGAGGTACTAAGGGAAAAAAAATTTCTGAAACAGACAGTAGAAGAAAAGATCTGCCTTATTCCATAGCTAGATATGAAAAACCTATAGATGGATATGATGTAGTGCTTACAATAGACCAAATGATACAACATTTTGCAGAAAAAGCTGCAGATGAAGCTTTAAGAGTAAATAAAGCAAAGGCAGTTTCCATATTAGTTATGGATCCTAGTAATGGTGAAGTACTTGCTATGGTTAATAAACCAGATTATAATCCCAATAATCCATGGGAAGAAAATCTTTCCTATGAAGAATTGCAACAAAAATGGAGAAATAGAATAGTAAGTGATACTTTTGAGCCAGGTTCCATATTTAAAGTAGTTACAGCTACAGCAGCATTAAGTGAAAAAGTAATTGAGCCTAGCAGTTATAGCGTAGTATGTAATGGATCTAGAAGGATTGGAAGCAATACTATACGTTGCTGGAAAACTTCAGGACATGGAACCCAGAGCTTTGTGGATATACTTAAAAATTCCTGTAACGTAGGATTTATGGACGTGGGAGAAAAGGTAGGGGCTGAAAAATTAAATAAATATATAAAGGCTTTTGGATTTGGCAAAAAAACTGGTATAGATTTAAATGGAGAAGCTGTTGGAATAATAAAACCTACAGAAAAAATAACTAATACAGATTTAGCAACTATATCTTTTGGCCAAACTAATACTGTATCCTGTATTCAATATATGACTGCATTCAATGCCATTGCTAACGGAGGAAAATGGATAAGACCTCATATGCTAAAAGAAATATCTAGAAATATTGAAGGTAAAGAAGTGGTTTATAAAGAATATGATAAATATGATCAAAAGCAAATTATAGATAAAAATATAGCAGAACAGTTGAGAGGATATCTAGAAAAGGTAATTTCAGAGGGTGGAGGAAGAAAAGCCTTTATAGATGGATATCATATAGCTGGTAAAACAGGAACAGCTCAAAAGGTTATAAATGGAAAATATGCAAGCGGCAAATATATAGCGTCCTTTGGAGGAATGGCTCCAGCTAATAACCCTAAGATATCTATTATGGTATCTATAGATGAACCAGATCCATCTAATTATTATGCAGGACAAATAGCAACAGTAGTAGCTAAACAAGTTTTTTATGATATTTTCAATTATCTAGCATTTAAAACAGATGCTAGTGGAGAAGAGATAGCTAAAAGTTTGTTAAAAGACGTAATAGTGCCTGAAATTAGGGGAATGAAAAAGAGTGATGCCTTAAAAATATTAAAGGATAATGGATTAAGTGCTGATATAGAAGGAGATGGGGAGTATATACAAGATATAAACCCTAAACCTGGATATACTGTAAAAGAAAACTCTAAAATAATACTTTACAGTGGAAATGGCGGAAATTATAATAAGGAAGTAGCGGTTCCTAATTTATTTGGATGTACACAGGAAAGTGCTTCTAAAATTTTAAGAGAATTAGGCTTAAGGGTTGAGTATACTGGCCAGGGACTAGTGTCTGAGCAAAGTATAAAACCAGGTGAAAAGGTATCTAAAGGAACCTTAATAAATTTACACCTTAATGTGATAGGCGATTAATATTAGGCTGTTGACAAAATTATTATATTTGTCAACAGCATTTGTATTGCTAGTGAAATGGAGTGGTTTTATGAAGTTAAAAAAATTACTAGAAGATTTAGATTATAGTGTATTGCAAGGAAATGATGATTTAGAAATAAACAGTATTCAATATGATTCTAGAAAGATACAAAAGGGAGATGTGTTTTTTTGTATTAAAGGTTTCAATGTAGACGGGCACAAGTTTATTTCTTCAGCGTTGCAAAAGGGTGCCAGTGCCATTGTATGTGAAGAATATGTGGAAGAAACTATAGATAATGCTACTGTTATAAAGGTGGAGGATGGAAGAAAAGCGCTGGCTTTATGCTCCGCAAATTTCTATGGCAGGCCAGCTGAAAAAATGAAAATAATAGGCATAACAGGTACCAATGGAAAAACAACTTCAGCATTTATGATAAAAAGTATTTTAGAGGAAGCTGGGTACAAAGTTGGATTAATAGGTACTATAGCTAATTATATAGGGAATGAAAAACTACATTCTGAAAGGACTACACCTGAATCATTGGAATTACATGAGTTATTTAAAAAAATGGTTGATAAAGGTGTACATTACTGTGTTATGGAGGTGTCTTCCCATTCCTTAAGCTTAAATAGGGTATATGGAGTGAAGTTTTGCCAAGGAATATTTACAAATTTAACTCAAGACCATTTGGATTTCCACAAGACCTTTGAAAATTATTATGGAGCTAAATTGGAATTATTTAAAAATAGTGCTAATGCTATTGTGAATATAGATGACTCCTATGGTGAAAAAATATTATCAGATGTAAATAATAGAAAATTAACTTATGGAATTCATAAAAATGCAGATATAAAAGCTGAACATATAGAAATACATCCTAGAGGTGCCCAGTTTAAAATTTTGTATGGAGATATATATGAAAATATAGATTTGCAGATACCAGGAAATTATAATGTGTATAATGCATTAGGAAGTGCTGCTGCATGTTTAAATGAAGGCATAGACATTAATAAAGTTATAAAAGGGCTTAATAAAGTTCAAGTGCCAGGAAGATGTGAAATAGTTACAAAGCAATACAATTTAGGTTTTGATGTGATAGTAGATTATGCACATACTCCAGATGGACTCCAAAATATATTAGAAACAGCTAGGGAATTTACAAAAGGCAGACTTATAAGTGTATTTGGATGTGGAGGAGATAGAGATAAAACTAAAAGACCTATAATGGGAGAAATAGGTGCTGGATTAAGCGATGTAGCTATAATAACTTCAGATAATCCTAGAACTGAAGATCCTGATAAGATAATAGAGGATATAGTTAGAGGCATAACTAAAGAAAATTATATTGTTATTGCTGATAGAAGAGAGGGAATTAAAAAAGCTATGGAAATAGCTAAAAAAGGAGATGTTATTGTAGTTGCAGGAAAAGGCCATGAAGATTATCAAGTGCTTAAAAATGAAACTATTCACTTTGACGAAAGAGAAGTTATTGCTGAGATAGTAAAGGAGCTGTTTTAGGTGGAAAAATTAACTTTACAAGAAATACAAAATGCAGTAAAGGGAGAAATAATTTTAAAGGGTAAAAGTGAAAAATTCACAAAAGTTAATACTGATACTAGAAGTTTAAAAGAAGGAGATATATTTATAGCTCTAAAGGGAGAAAGATTTGATGCCAATGAGTTTATAGAAGAAGCTAGTAATAAAGGAGCAACTCTTTGTATTGTTAATGATGTTAACTTTAATAAGGATAATATTAAAGAAGAAACTTCTATTATATTAGTTAAAAATACATATAAAGCATTGATGGATTTAGCTAAATACTATAGAGAAAAATTAAACTTAAAGATTGTGGGCATTACTGGTTCAACAGGAAAAACATCTACTAAAGATGTGGTAGCTGCAGCTTTAAGCCAAAAATATAAAGTTTTTAAAACCAAGGGTAACTTTAATAATGAAATAGGTCTTCCACTTATGATTATGTCTTTAGATAATACCTATGAAGTAGCAGTATTAGAAATGGGTATGAGTAACTTAGGTGAAATTCATAGGCTTTCGGAGGTGGCAAAGCCAGATGTGGCCATTATAACAAATATAGGTGTTTCACATATAGAAAATTTAAAGACTAGAGAAAATATACTTAAGGCAAAAATGGAGATAGTAGATTTCTTCAAAAGTGAAAACACTTTAATTGTAAATGGTGATGATGAATTTTTATCAAATATTAAAGAAAACAATTTTAATTTAATTAAGGTTGGAATAAATAGGAATAATCAATACTGGGCTGAAAATATAATATTAAATGAAGAAGGAATTTCATACGACTTAAAAGAAAAATCTTCAAGTGGTATTAAAAAAATAACTTTAGATATGCTTGGTAAACATAATGTATATAATTCATTGCTTGCCATTGCTTGTGCTATAAAACTAGGAGTAGCTTATGAAGATATAATAGCAGGATTTAAAAATATAGAGGCTACTTCTATGAGATTGGATTTTATAAGAGGTGAAAAGTTTACCATAATAAATGATTGTTATAATTCAAGCCCTGATTCTGTAAGGGCTGCTGTAGATGTGCTTGTAAATGTAAAATGTAATAGAAAAATAGCTATACTTGGAACCATGAGGGAATTAGGACATATGGCTTATGAAGCACATAGACAGGTAGCGGAATATGCAAAGGAAAAAGGAATAGATTACTTATTCTCAATGGGAGAATTTAAAGAAGCTTTTAAAGAGGGATTTGGTGAAGAAAACTTTAAACATTTCAATAATTTAGAAGAACTAGAGCAGTATATGGATAACTTTTTACAAGAGGATGACTATGTTTTAGTAAAAGCTTCAAGATACATGAAATTTGAAAATGTAGTAGAAAAACTTCAGAAAATAAATTGCTAAAGAAGGTGTAAATATGAAAGTAATGATATATTGGCTATTAGTTGCATTTTTAATATCTTTAATTGGAGGTCCCTTGTTAATTCCTATGCTTCATAAATTAAAGTTTGGACAAATAATAAGAGAAGAAGGACCTAAAAGTCACATGAAAAAATCAGGTACCCCTACTATGGGAGGTATCATATTTATAATTTCTGTTACCATAACAATGATTGTTGCCATTAGAAATCCACAGGATAAGTCCATGGTAGTTTTATATTCCTTTATTGCCTTTGGAGCCATAGGATTTTTAGATGACATACTTAAAATAATTCACAAAAATAATTTAGGATTAAGAGCTTATCAGAAAATGATACTTTTATTGGTAGCCTCTGGAGTGTTAGCATTTTACGGAGCTAACAATGTAGGAACTTCAATAATAATGCCATTTGCAAACAAAACATGGAATTTGGGAAGTTTTTATATACCGTTTATTATTTTCTATTTTGCAGCCACCACTAATGCTGTTAACTTAACTGATGGACTAGATGGTTTAGCTTCTTCTGTTACACTTTTAGTTATGACCTTCTTTGCTCTAGTAAGCTTTGCTATGGGAGAATATAAAATAGCAATATTTTGTGCTACTACAGCAGGAGCACTTTTAGGATTTTTAAGATACAATGCTTTTCCAGCAGCAGTATTTATGGGAGACACTGGATCTTTGGCATTAGGGGGAGCTGTGGCAGCAGTAGCAATGATGCTTAAGTTACCTTTGATAGTTTTAATAGTTGGAGGAATATATGTATTGGAAGCATTATCAGTAATTATACAAGTTACTTCCTTCAAATTAACAGGTAAAAGGGTATTTAAAATGAGTCCTATTCATCATCACTTTGAGCTAAGTGGATGGCATGAAACAAAAGTTGTGTCAATGTTTAGTATAATTACAACTATACTATGTTTGGTAGCTTTCTTATCCTTGACAAACTTATAAGTAATTAATCAGGAGGATATAGCATGAATATACCCAAATTAAAAAAAGGAAAGATAGATTTTGTTTTATTTACTACAATAATTCTTTTAGTAACAATAGGGGTAGTGATAGTAGGAAGTGCTAGTTATAATAGCGCTCTTTATTTCCAAAAGGATGGATTCTTCTTTTTTAAAAAGCAGTTTGCTTTTTCTATTTTGGGATTTATTTTTATGATAATTATATTAAATATAGATTATCATATATTAAAAAAATATAATGAAATAATTATGTTAATGACAATAGTGTTATTACTGGCAGTATTTGCATTTCCACCAGTGAATAATGCTCAAAGGTGGATAAGATTAGGACCGTTAACTATTCAGCCATCAGAAATAGCTAAATATACTGTAGTACTTTATATGGCTAAAAGTATAGAAAGAAAAGGAGAAAAAGTTAAAAGTTTAATTTATGGAATTTTTCCCTTCCTTTTGGTATCAGGTGTTTATGCAGCATTAGTTTTAAAGGAAAAAAACCTTAGTATAGCATCTGTAATAATGATAGTTACGGTTATAATATTATTTTGTTCTGGAGCAAAAATGATACATTTAATTGGCTTGGGCTCTCTTTTAGTTGCTGCAGGGGTTGTATTTACAATAACAGAAGATTACAGATTGGCTAGGCTTATGAGTTTTAGAAATCCGTGGTTAGATCCCAAAAAGACAGGATATCAATTAATACAATCACTGCTTTCCTTAGGATCTGGAGGAATTTTAGGAGTAGGTTTTACAAGATCAAGGCAAAAGAACTTTATGCCGGAACCTCACAATGACTTTATATTTTCAGTTATAGGAGAAGAATTAGGATTAATAGGGTGTATATTCATAATAACTTTATTTATAGTATTTGTATGGAGAGGTATAAAAGTTGCTATAAAGGCTGCAGATGTTTATGGCAGTATTTTGGCTATAGGAATAACATCTGTAGTGGGAGTTCAAGCTCTCATTAACATAGCAGTTGCCACTGGTTCTATGCCAGTAACAGGGGTACCATTGCCCTTTATAAGCTATGGAGGATCTGCATTATTATTTAATATGGCTGCAATGGGAATATTATTAAACATTTCTAGGCAGAGCAATATAAATTAGCATACCTACTGGTATGCTAATTTATATTATGATAAAATATATAGATAGATTAATGTTTTTCAACAATTTTTTCTGACTTAGATTTGATTTAGAGAGATGAGGAAGTTATGGAGAAAAATAATAAAAAAAATAATGTAACTTATTTAGAAGAAAGCAAATATATAATTGAAAATAGGGAAAATCTTATTAAAAAGAGAAAAAGAAAAAAAACCATTATAAAGTTTTTTCTTTTAACTTCTGTACTTTTAATAATATCGTTAACTTTACTTTTAAAACTACCTTATTTTAGTATAAAAGATATAGTTGTGATTAATAATAGTAA